>JAFGWZ010000118.1 GCA_016936905.1 Deltaproteobacteria bacterium
GCTCAGTTCACATAAATACTGCTCTGTTCTCATATGATGACGGGTATGACGGGCCGACACATAGTGACCCCCCGGTCCCGCTTTCTTGATAAGCTCATAGGCAATGGTGTCTTCGTTGACCGTGATTCCTTCGACAGCCCGCATCACCATGCCGATGATTTCATTATCGATGACCATCTTATCGTATGAAGCGGTCAGGCAGAATTCGAGAAATCCCGCCGCGTCATGGATAAAGTTGCCCCCGGCGAGGGCGACCATCAGGTTAGTGATGGCGGATTCATAGCCTGCCTGGGCGTCATTGACTTTCGCGTCGGACATTCCCGCCGTCGCGTAGTAGGGCAGTCGATAGAACTGGGCCATCTGTGCCGCCCCGGCATTTATGAGGCCCATTTCCACTGCACCGGAGAGATATTTCAGTGTTCTAAGGTCCGCGACCGGTGCGACGGAGCCGAATATAGTCGGCGTGCCCGGGTTCGTCAGCTGGGCCAGCATGACGCCTGCGAGGGTATCAACGGTGAGCACCACAAGGTTTCCGGCGATGGTTACCGGTGACGTGGCCCCGCAGAGAGGTTCCGCAGGCACCACCACCGGGATTCTGTTGCGTGCCGCTTCGATGGTCAGCCCGGAATAGTGCTCGTCGAGCCTCAGAGGGCTGACCACGCAGGTGACCATTGAGATGAAGGGCCGTTCCCTGAGTTTCTCCGGGCTTCCGGCGATGTGTTCAGACATTTTAATGACGTTTTTCACACCTTCCACGGTGTAAACACCGCCCATGATATGTTTTTTCGTATAGTTGAGAGCCGTTCCGAACCGATTGACGTCGACGATATCTCCCGGGAGTTCATTGGGATAGACATTGAGCATGTAAAAATGGATGTTATCAAGGGAATCGACGAGGCGGGCCATGTCCTTGATGTCATTCAGCGTTGCCTTCCGTGAACCGTCTGATCCAGGATCCTGAACGTTCAAGGCGGTGCCTCCCGTGCCCATGTAAACGTTTTTTCCTCCGATGACGCAATCAAGGCTGCCGTTTTCTTCACGGCCGCAGAGCGTGACCACGTCGGGCGCCTTTGATATCAGGTCCTCAGCCAGGCCGGGGGGTATTTTGACGATACACCGCTCTTCATCAACCGTCGCACCGGCATTTCGAAACAGGTCGCGTGCTTCCGTCAGCCGGACCTCGATTCCGACATCTTCCAGCACGGTAAGAACAGTTTCATGTATCTTACGCACATCCCCTTCAGTGAGGGGTTTATACTGTCCCCCCGGTAATCCTTTTCTCACTTTCATAATGTACCTTCCTGTCAATATTGAGTTGTCGAATAATGTGGGTTACGTGGTTGCTTTTGTTCATGCTGTAGAAATGGAGTCCCGGTATATCATTACCGAGAAGGTCTTCGCTCTGACGGATGGCATGGTCGATGCCGCGGCGAGCCACCTCATCGCTTCGATCACTCACCGCTGAGAGCTGATCAAAGAGAGATTTCGGTATGGCTGCGCCGCAGAGGGACGCAATTTTGGCGATCTGCTTAAAATTAAAAATTGGAAAAATTCCAGGAATGATGGGGACTGTTATGCCCTTGGATACCGCCTTGTCCCGGAACCGGTAGAAATCGTCATTATTGAAAAAAAGCTGCGTGATAATGAAGTCCGCTCCGGCATCGACTTTTTTCTTCAGGTTCTGTATGTCAGTATCGATATCGGGTGCTTCCACATGGCCCTCGGGATAGCCCGCTACACCGATGGAAAAATCGCCGTGGGCTCGGATAAATTCCACCAGTTCATTGGCGTAACCGAAACCGCCGTCGATTTTTGTGAATGTATGTTCACCTTTCGGCGGATCTCCCCGAAGGGCCAGTATATTCCTGATATTTTCCCGTTCGAGGTGGTCGAGAATCTCCAGGATTTCCTTTTCTGTAGCCTGGACACAGGTCAGATGGGTCAGGACTTCCGTTTCCACATGGTTTTTTATTCGCGATGCTATCTCAAAGGTCATATCCTGAGTGCTGCCGCCGGCCCCGTAAGTTACGGAGATAAAATTAGGATCGACCTTGACGAGCTCTTTAATGGTGGTAAACAGCTCCGTGATATCGCCGTCCCTCATGGGTGGAAATATTTCAAATGAGAAAATAAGCGTTTCTTTTTGTAACAGATCTTTGATCTTCATTACGCATGACTCCTCGAAGTGTGAGTTTCTGATGATGTGGCAGGCAGGATCAGTTGATGTTCTTTCTACGGGCGTTGCAGCCTCTCTTTCCACAGTGTGAGCATGGGTTGTATACCGATGCCGTTGTGCCGGCGGCCAGAGGGAACAGCCCGAAGACCCCTGAAACTGATTTGCGGGGGTGCATGAGACACGATTCGGTGAGCGATACTCCGATCGTATCCGCGTCGAGAATCAGGAAGAGTTTTTGCTGCTCGGTGATCGGCCAGTCGCAGTAGCCGGGGCTGAATCGAAGCGTGACGCTGTATCCCTTGTTTTTATAGAACCGTTTCACATTGTCGTAAAAGGCATTAACGGCATATTCCGCCGTTAATGATCCGAGACGGTCCAGGATATATGCCTCCGTCAGCCTGTTGTCATCATTAAGACTGGCAACCTCTTCCTCCAGGGCGCTTCCGATTGTTACGATAAAGAAAACCATTTCTTCACAGTGTTCGAGAACTTTGGCCAGGATAGGACTGGTAAATGATATTCCATTTTTGAGATAAACGGTGTTGTTTTCGATGCGACCGATTCGCTCAATTTTATAGGAAAGCGCGGGAGATACTAGTTCTCTGAGAACATTATTCAGATCTTCACTGCCCCTGAATCTGGAGTCTGAAAATCTGCCGAACTCCTTTCTTTCTATGAGA
>JAFGWZ010000119.1 GCA_016936905.1 Deltaproteobacteria bacterium
CGGCCCAATGGCCGTTACGGCACGTGACAACTCTTAATGATGAAACCGCCCGATTTCTCTTCACGTTCCAGTTCAAGTATCCCGTTTGCTTCCGCCTCCTCCAGCAGCTGGCCGAAAGACCGGAAACCGAAATAGGATTCGCTGAAGCCAGGTTTGCGACGCTTCAGGGTCTGCTTGATCATGGAACCCCATATCTTCTCCCCCTCCCCGCGTTCTTCAACCAGAGCTTCGTAGGTCTCGACAACCAGATCCCATGCATCCTGCTTCTTATCTCCGGCGACCTTGGTGGCTTTGGCAGTCGATCCCCGGGTCGGCTTGGGGCTTACCCCTTTGCCGACAGCCTTCTTCCTGGGCGGCTGACGGCGTACGAGGTCGTCGTAATAGATAAACTCATCGCAGTTTGCCATCAACAAGTCCGACGTCGAATTCTTGACACCGACACCGATTACGATTTTGTTGTTCTCCCGCAGCTTGCTAACGAGCGGGGAGAAATCAGAGTCACCACTGATGATGACAAAGGTGTCCACGTGTTCTTTCGTGTAACAAAGGTCGAGAGCGTCCACAACCATGCGAATATCAGCGGAGTTCTTGCCCGCCTGGCGTACGTGAGGAATCTCGATCAGTTCAAAGGACGCTTCGTGCATCGCTGCCTTGAATTCTTTGTAGCGGGCCCAGTCGCAGTAAGCCTTCTTGACTACGATATTCCCTTTGAGCAGGAGCCGCTCGAACACCTTGTCAATGTCGAATTGGGAGTAGTTTGCGTCGCGAACGCCCAAAGCGATGTTCTCGAAATCGCAGAAAAGGGCCATGTTCTTGGTCTCAGCTCGATATGTCATGGCATAAATCCTCCTGCAAATGGTTATCGTGCTCAGGTTTCCTGAAAATCATTGTACCTCTGGCGTCATTGGACTACCCGTTGAAGTAGATGCCCATCATCTGTATCGATTTGCCGCCGAACATCCGAAATCAGCGGTCGGAAAATAATAAACCATAAATTGCTGAAAGCAAATTGATTATTGATAAAAAATATGTATTCGAGAGTCCGGCCGGATCTTCCGATCCCAGCATTTCATGGTTATGCTCCTTATTCCTGTTTATTTTTCTCTTTTTTATCCTTGCGTTTTTCTTTCAACGTTTTTACTGGTTTTTTCTTATCTGTTTTTTGAGCATCTCTTCCTTTAGCCATGAATCTCCCCTTTGTTTTGGAACGCTAAATATTATTTATTGTATTTCCACAAGACTTGGACTGCAAGTAATCATTAGACAGAGTTGTAAGAATCACATAACGCAGAAATCAGCCGGAGCGTAGCGATCGACTGAATTGACTGGTTATGCTTTTAAGCATATATTTTCCAAGTCGCAATTACTACAAAAGTTAAAAGAAACAATAATATCAAACCAACAGTCCTACTATTTTAAGCTCATGAACCGGAGAGCGCTCCTCCGAATACACTACATTAATTACTTGTGTGTCACAATCAATCCCCTTTTCTTATTCGAGTGCTTGATATGTTTATGAATTGTTATGATACAGTCCGCAATCAATAATATAAGACGCAGATTGAGATTTGAATCCCCCACCGAAAAGCATATTCAAAAAACCACTTTTCATGGGGTTTGTCAACGATTATTGGGGTAAATGAGTGCAAGAATTCTAGCGCGGGAACGGGTCATCACATGATCGTCCCTGACTGCCGATGAGGTATTACAATCATACAAAAAAGGGGTTACGAATTGCTTCGTAACCCCTTGTATTTTCTGGCGCGCCTGCAGGGATTCGAACCCGGGACCTACGGATTAGAAGTCCGTTGCTCTATCCAGCTGAGCTACAGGCGCGTATTTAAAAAGATTGGGATTACTATCGTCTTTATCATTTTTTGTCAAGACAAAATGCTTTGAGTGCCCCGGCGGCGTGGGGATACCCATGTCGAAATTCCAAAGAAAAGGTGTTTCCGCCAGCCCCGTATCGTTTATGGAATGCGGCCGTAATCGTCTTCGATGCGCTCGACATCATCTTCGGCGAAGGACTCGCCGGTCTGGATTTCAATAAATGTTACGTTGCCGGTGCCGACGTTTTTAATTCTATGGAGGGTGCCTTGGGGAATATCGATTGACTGTCCCGGCCCGAGAGAGATATCTTCTTCTCCCCGAACGACGACGACTTCTCCCGTGATGATATACCAGTGTTCCGATCGATGGCGATGCCGCTGAAGGCTGAGCCGCTTTCCGGGATAGACGATGATCCGCTTCACTTTGTGGTCCGGTTCATCGGCCAGCACCTCATAATAGCCCCAGGGGCGATGATCCGCTTCTTTTTTTGTTGCCATCCAGTGTCCTCCCGGTTTATCGAACATATCCCGCGATGCCGTCGTATCGGTAACCCTTGTTGGTAACCCCTTCTCCCTTCAGGTCGGTGGTATAAAAATGATCGGCCCTTTCAGGATTGTAGAACCGATAGAGTTCCCGCGTGTCGGCGAGCCGCGACGTGGCGATGTGGCCGATCGATTTTTCAAACTCGTATCCCTTCAGCGACCGCCCTCCCCCGCTGAGGTCGTACGAGTAGAAGTGATCGTTACGGAACGGATTGTACCAGCGATAAAACTCGGTCGTTCCGCGGGTTCCCTTCTTAAACAGGCGGAAGACCGCTCCGTCGTTTTTGTACGCCGAGAGCGACACTTGGTCTTCCGATCCCGGATCGGTTGTATAGAGGTAATCGCCACCCCGGGAAAAGCGATAGACGGTCAACAGTTGTGAGGCTGCCTTATCCACGACTTCCGCGGCGACCTCTACGATTTCATTCCCGCCGTTCGATGAAAAAAGGATGTTTTCAGAGTATGTTCCAGGTGCCAGCCCGTCGGTAGTAATCAAGATCGTCACATAATCGGTTTCTTTCGCTGTGGTTCCGAGATTCGGATAAATCCGTATCCAGCCGTCTTTTCCCCTCAGCAGTTTCTCACCATAGATCCTCATGCCCTCGAGGACGACGTTCCCCTCCCTGCATTGCATGGTGACGATGTGCTTTCCCTCCGGCAGGTTTTCCGCCAGGGGAATTTCCAGGCGTTTTCGTGTCGCCGCCCGGCAGTCGATGGTCCCGATCATCTCATCGTCCATCATTACATCGACCAAGCCTCCGTCAGAGTCTCTCCAGAGAAAGAGGACCAGCCCTGTTCCGGAAAAGGCTGTTTTTATGCTGCTGTTTTCGCCGTTACTGGATGGATACCCCCTGTCTTCGAACCATGATCCTGAAGTGAAGACCGTATCCCGTAATCGGTCCGGAACTTCATACTTTCCCTTGTTCGCAACCATTCCGTTAAAGAGGGAGACGTATCTCCCCCGCTTGATGCTTATTCCGGAGAAGTATCTCCTGCTCTTCTGCAGTTCCGCCTTCCAGGATAAAATACCCTCCCCATCGTTTTTCACGTTGATTTTTCTGATCTCTCTACGGCCTGTTTCAATGGACGCCATATCGATTCCTTGGAGATCAAGGGCCAGGTGGGGCCTTGCGGCCGCTTCGGCAATCTGAAAGGCAAGAAATATATGCCGTGTGCCGCCGTTTGAGGATATGGCGCATTGTTCTCTGTAGGCGCCCGGCGGCAGTACATTTCTGTACAGGTAGGTGCCGTTCATCGTTTCTATCTTCAGCACGACGGGGTATTTGCCGGTGTGAGAGTCGGTGGAAGTTTCAGAGGCGGGTTCCGACATGACGGTGATGGTGAGATAGCGGGGTGACGCTTCAACTATTCCCGTCACGGCGGGTTCAGTTTCGAACGTCCAGCCCTCCGGGCCTTCCAGCGACCATATGAGCGATTGTGAACCGACATTCGTGAGAGAAACGACACCGTCGGACTGTTCACCCGGCCCGATGGCTCCCAAGTCGATCTCCCTGGGCGCGATGAAGAGAACCGGCTCCGTTATCGGTGCCTCCACGGCAACCAGCGAGGGCTGGCTCGTCATGTTTCCCCTAACCCTGGTAATTTCGACATTGCCCGTTTTCTTAGCCAGGAAGACGGGCCGTCGATAGAAAAATGATCCGACGGATGGGTCCGATACAATCCACCTCCCCTGGTCATGACCGGTCAGGTCCGTTCTGCTGCCGTCCGACCAGTTCCCCACTGCCTTGAATGTCCGTTTCTGCCCGATCCTGATCTTGATGGACAGGGGGTTTATCTGGATCGATTTAAGTGAGACGATCTTCATGGAGACGTTTATCTTTCTGGAGCCTCCATTCGACAGAATGGTCACCGACCCGGTATAGTCTCCTTCGGACAGGCCCGCCGTGCAGGCGGTGAAGGACAGTTCTCCGCTCATTCCTGCGGAAAGAGATTGCTTCGTATCGCCTTCGTCAGGGATGCCGCCAGCCGGCGGTTGTGCCGCTTCATTGTCCTGCTTAAGCAGGCCGAAGTTGCCGGTCCCGATACTGGCAAGGACGTCCTTGTCGATCCTGTCCGTCATCTCACGGTATTCGTCTGCGGATTTCACATCTCCCGGGACGAGCCACGGCTGATCGGTCGCAATCTTCCATTCAAGGTTATTCACGCCGTTGTTTCGTATCGATATGGTGAAATGCTGAAGTGAATCTTTCTCTACATTTCCCAGGTCGATGCGGGGCGTCGTTACTTCCAGAACGGGACCGGGATCGACACATATTTCCACTCCGTTACTTCTCACGGGCCCCGCGACGGCATAAATGATGGCCTGTCCCTTCGATACTCCCAGCAGGATGCCCTTTTCCACAAATCGGGCCACCGAAGGCTTGTGTGACGTCCATTCGACCGATTCCGTTATATCACGGCTGGAACCGTCACCGTATACTCCCATTGCCCGGAAAGCGAGCCTGTCTCCCACACGAAGACCGGCGCCGTCGGCTTTCAGGTGAATTGCCGTCAGCAGGGCAGTCTGGGATGTTTTCTGTCCGGCAGCCATCCCCGTGGTGAGGGCCAGGTGCATAATGATAAACATGGCAAGGAAGGAATAAAAACGGAATAATCTATGCATGAATCGCGGCCCCTCGCATAATCGGATTGTCATCGGTTACGGACATCAAAAGGTAGTACAAGAATCGACCGATGTCAAGATTGATGGTCTCGTAAAAGCCCAAATTCAGACGGCTTTGTAAAAAGGCCGGGATCAAGGCTTGCAAATCTCGAGGAATGAGGAGTACTTATGGTACGCCGCAGTGACGAGAGATGTAGCGTAACGCAGAGATCGGACTTTTTACGGAGCCGTCAAGATTGATGCGTATGTATCGGGAGGGGGAACAAAATACTTGACACTCCGTGATTATCCGCGTTATATCGTGCGCTCTTAGTTTTTGGACTTCCCTCTTCACCGTTTCGAAAAAATAATCATTGATTCGCATTATTAAGATTTTTACAATGGCTGACGAAGAAATAAAATATTGGGTCGCTCTCAGGCTTGTCGATGAGATCGGGAGTGTGGGGTTCAGGAACCTTGTTGACTTTTTCGGATCGCCCCGTGCCGTGTTCGCAGCCCGGGAAGATCAGTTGACCAGGGTTCCGTCGGTGGGTCAGCGGGGAGCGCGGAACGTCAAAACATTCAGGGACTGGGAACGGGTCGACAGAGAGCTCGAAAAGGCGGAAACATACGGCGTATCCATCATCACCTGGAAAGACCGCCGGTATCCGCGGACGCTTC
>JAFGWZ010000120.1 GCA_016936905.1 Deltaproteobacteria bacterium
ACTACATTTACAGCAATAAATACGTTGGTAATGAAAATAATCCGATATAAACACTCCGTAGATCATTCGTCCCTTGTTCCAAGACCACCCCCTTTCACCTCAATAGATTACCACTCATGTATCTCGTCAACATGGGTGTTGAAACGCCTATGAAACAGAGAAGATCGTATCTTCCGATTGCCCCCGTTACAGTCTTCGTCGCAATGATGTCACAGAACACTGGTATGTCGCACAATACACCGGGTAACATCCCGCCGCTACGTAGCAGATGGCACTTTCAGATGTCAAGGACTAAAAAGAATCCCATGTGCATCCACGATAGTCCCTCGCATCCTAATCAAGCGAAGTCGACGCAGTGAGAATCTTCTGGGATTGGTGATTCCCCTTTTTTACACGATTTTTGAAAAGACATCATTTCGGAAAGGAAAAGGGTGCGAAATACACTTATGCACCCTTTCTTGTGAATGGAATTATGTAATTTTCAGGAATGTAACTACAAAAGATCCTGCCACATCAGTTCATAGATACCACTGCAGAATATCAGGTCATCAACCTTTTCAAAATACAAATGTTTAGCAAGGTCCTCTTTGGTTGTCCCGTCGAACCACTTGTAATCCACAAAACCACTTCCTTTTTTGCCGGCAACATCGATAATTTCCCGGACAAAAGCTCTACCGTCAGTGTCCTTAACCTCGCTGAAGTCCACCCCTATATATTTTTCGTTTTTTCCATGCGCAAGCATGGTGCCTTTGGTGTTTAACACAAAAACATACATGTCACCTTGAGTAAACGGCCCTTTAGGGTTCGTTACCTCTGCCAAAGCAACCGCCTTACCGGCTGTTTTGTAAAAACTTATTGCCTTCTGCACCCACTCTTTCGCCTCTTCACCTGATCTTCCGTACATGTCTGTTTCCTCCGTAGTTTCTAAGTCTTCGTTTTTGTTTATGCTTAGCAAACATCATGCCAAGCGCCGGAAATACTCACAACATCAAAATAATATTATATTAGTATTATCAGTTGGTTGAAATTCTCACGTAAGGAAAAAGACATAAAATATCTTCATTTTCAGCTTAAGAGGTATATGAATACTCGATAAAGTGCGATATTCGCACTATTGATTCATATGTTGTGCGGAAGGCGATGATTGTGAGCCACAGCGAGATGTGCGGTTTTCAAACATATTGAGCTATGCCCGCACACTTACATTTTGAGTTCCCGCGTTTCAGTTGAATGTACTTTATATTTATCAATCTTTTTTAGTTCATGCAAGATTTTTTTATTTTCCCCTCCCTGGATTCCAGCGCCTTGGCGTCGACAACTCATTTCTGCCGCTGCAACCTGATCTCAGCACATGTCACGGACAGCCTGCTGCCACCACGCCAAAAAATAACCAGCCCGGCAAAGATCAAACCAATGCCAGCCCACAGGCTCCCATGGCCAGCCCAGCTAATTCCCAGGGAAAACATGATTGCTGCCACAAACAGACCCAGTACAGCCAATACCATATTAAAAATAAGCTGTCCGGCTGTCGGTTTTTTCTGAAGGGAGACAGCCTCTTGACCGACGGCTCTCGGCGTGTGCTCACTTTTTCGGGATTGGGAAGATCTTTTCTTTGTCATCTTTCCCTCCATTTATTCTCAATATGCAAACCATCCATCATTCGACCACACTCTTCTATCAAATTGCATACTTCTTGACAATCACTATTACTGGCTTCTAAAAAAGCAGAAAGTCGAGCCGCTCCCGCAAAGCCTGTCCTCCACCTGATTTGAGAAAGCTAGACTTTCACTTTCCTGCAAACCTGTGACTCTTCGGTTTCGAAGTAAAACAATCGGCTGCTGACATCATTACCCTTGAGGATATCACGCGCATTGAAGCTCCCCGCAACGAGTTTCGGGGAATCTCCGATTGCCAGGGAAAATGTTTATTTATATTCGCTCGCTAACCCCGCCGCAAGCAGTGGGGAATGCGCTCGCTGTTCAATTCAAGTGTTAACGAAACGTAAATCATATTTCTTATTCCAGGATAAGCCATTGTCCTTTCGGCCACTTCATGCTGAACAATCATAATCATTGATAAAACATGATTTCCGTGTCGAACCACCCGGAACAGTATTGAAATGGATAATAAAGCAATAAGGCAGGGCCTTTAAAACATGCCCTGCCTTATATATCGCCATTGAATGACATCGGATAAGTTATTTGCAACTTATCTCAACTATGTGTTTATCAGTTAACCATCACGACATCACTAGTGTTCATGAACATAGAAGGGCCATTTATGGAAGAACCACTCATTCCACAGGAGCGGAACGATCCACCAGAAGTTCCATACCAGAGATTCTCCATGAGCGAATCTGTGGGAAAGTTCTGTCATGTGATGGTTTCCAAGTGCCCAATGACCGAAGTTTCCATAATAGTAGATCCAGTAAAGGATCGCGGCAAAGAACAGAACGCCGATCGTACGGATCCAGAATCCTGCCCAGCTGTCCACATCTTTCACACCACAGCGATCATCAAAATAGTGATGCCATGCAAGGAAGGGGATCAGGGTCATACCCGCGATCTCGGCAGAGTGCAATGCCAGGAACCTCGATACTTCTCCCGCACCCTTGGCTTCCATGAGATGATGCATGGTTTCATGGCACCATAACGGGATGATCGCTATACAGACAAGATATATAATGTACGCTCCGACAAAGCTCAGTGCCATTAAAACAAACCCTTTGGCAGGTTGGGCCATTTTAATCAGTCCAAATGGTTTCATGCGCCATACATTGGGGAACATGAAGAGGATGATAATCGCCCATTCCCACCAGCCGAAGACCCAGTGAACATGGGGTGTCCCCCCAATACCTGCCCACCAGGGCGGATTGAGCGCGGGACCCTTGAAGAGAAGACCGAAAAACGGGACGATGAGGATAACATAGCCGAACAGTTCGAACATTGACATGTATGCGATCTCTAATATGCCCGCGGCCGGCTGCTCAAGATTACTTGGCCGTACAGGCCATTTCCCGAAGAAAATGGTGCCGACAGGATAGAGATAAAATCCCATCAGAACAAATCCGACAATAGCAACCTGGGCAAAGAAACCCTTTGAGCCCGCGGCTGCAAGACCGTAATAACTCAAGAAATTGAATCCTATTCCCAGGATTCGGTAGAAGATCACATCAATGACGAACCACGTCACAATCACATTGACAATTGTCATCGTGATGCCGCGCGCGGGCTGTCCCATGTTCTGGAAAGGCCAGTCCCCTAAAAACATGTGCTGCCACAGGCCAACCAGAATCATGATCGCGAGGAACATTACCCATGGATAAGGGAACCATCCGATAGGCCCCCTTGGATCACTGAAGATATACCATGTCAACAATGCTACGAGTAAAAATACTATCTGAGAAATAATCCCCGTCATGGGCTGTCCCCAGCGAGGTTTCAATGCTCCTGCCATAATTCCCTCCTTTTTAAAAGATTTCAAGAACATTTAAAATAAATCAATTTATACCCCTGCTATTAACCAGCATACCTATATTTCGCCTAATCCACCCCCTTTCAATATATGTATTTTTACACAACTATTTTTGATTGACAATCAGGCAAGTATTGTTTTGAAGCCCCCTTACTCTACCACTTTGCCCACAAATATAACACTCTTCAATTTTACAAGTTACTATCAGATTAGTCTTTTTCTTGTCAAGGGAAAATAAGCGATTTTTATGCGAGCGATCTCAACAAATCACCTTCCCTGCAAAACACCTTGCACTCTCTTTGAATAAAAGAATTTGACATGGCACTCGGTCTCCAGGAAAAGCCTCAGCACACATAACCATTTAGTATTAGATATGACCGATTATTTATTCCAGCTGTATATTAAAATGATAACAAAACCGATAAACCACAGGAAAAAGACCAGCAGGTGCTTCATATCTCTGTTAAGGAATTGACCCTTATTGTCATAAGACACGGGGCTGTTAATCCCTTCCTTAACCTTTACCCGTTTTGTCTGTTTTTTTATCGGTTGCGACATCCTGCCTTTTCCCCGGGATTTTCCCCATCAATAAGAGGAATCTGCGGTCACTGTCAAGCATATTTAGAGAAAATGTTACTTTTGCTGATCCTATACAGATATGACGTAAATAACCACCCTCTGCATGACAAAAAGATTCCGGCCATGTGGCAGGCCGCCATTGCTGAATAAAAAACCGGGGGAATGTATTCCCGGGCGCTTGAGCATCACAATCGCAGAAAAAGCTGCTATTTCCCGCTCTGCATGTCATCATCCCAGTCGTATCCCCACAGCATGCTGTTGGAAGGCGTCTTGTAGTCACGCCGATCTTCGTATGAGGGGTACTTTCTGGTTTCGCCTTCTTTGACCTCGAAGTTGACGGGGAACTTCGGCGGAAGGAGATTGTTTTCGTATGCCTCTTTTTCAAGCCACTCTCGCTCATCTGGATGGGCGATCGAAATCAGCGATGCCGCACGCTCATACCCGTTGAGGCCTCTCAGGTTCACGATGCCGTACTCGGTGCAGACATAGTTCGAAAGCTGGGCAGGCACGTCAACGGACGAACCTGCCGGCAGGAAGGGAACGATACGTGATGTCCCGTGTTTGCTCCGGGATCTCATGCTCGCCACGCCGCGGCCGCCCTTCGACTGGGCGCAGAAGCTGACGAACTGGAAGTATCCGCCGGAACTCGAAATGGGCCTCTTATCATAGAAACCGGTGCTCTGCTGGCCGAGAAGGTCAACGGCGAGACAGTTGTCGATGGCGATCATGTTATCGATCCTGGTGAGAACATGAAAATTGTTCGTGTAGTCGATATCATAGGCGGCCAGGTTCTGATTACGGTGAATTGAATCATAGTACCATTTCTTGTCCACCGGGAAGGCAAACGACCAGACGCTCCTGCCCCGGTCAAGACTCTTGTACCTGTTGGTCACCTGGCCCGATTCGATCAGGTTGAGGAGACCGAAGTTGAGCATTTCAGTGTGAACGCCCAGGTCCTTCAGTCCCGCGTCAGCCATGGCGGTAACGCAGGCCGACGGCAGCGAGCCGATACCAAGCTGAATCACGTCACGGTCCTGCATGATCGAGAGAACGTATTCGGCAATCTTTTTCTCTTCCGGCGCCGGCTGGATTCCTTTTTCATTCACCTGGGGCCACTGCCACCGTTCCGTATCGACTTCAACCCAGTATTCCACGTCGTCGATATTGATGGTGTTGAACCGTCCGCCCTCCGCCCAGGGGTAGTCGTCCCGGGCTTCCACAACGAGGTTTCTCGCCGTCTGACGGAAAATATTGCAGTTATTGACGCCGTAGGACCAGTTGAAGAAACCTAACCCATCGGGAGCCGTCGCGGCGTTGAACCACCAGTCGATGCCCCGCTTGTCCTTCATTCGGTTGGCAAATCGGTAATGGTGCCACCACATGCCCATGGTCCAGCCCCACTGAGCCCAGCTGGTGACATTATATCTGTCTCTCGCTCTTCGACTCCAGGGAAAGAAAAAGTACTCGTGGAAGCAGTGATATTCCTGATTGGGATCAACCTCCTGAAATTCAGGATGCGGATAGAACATCGCGTAGTTCCAGAATTCGATGTCGTTCAGGTCGCCGGTGCCCGGTCCCAATCGCTGAGCCACCTCATACGCCAGTACCGTAGAATCTCCGCCAACGCTTCCGATATTAACCCAGTCACCCGGTTTGATCATGTCGACAATCTGCCGGGGTGTCCGTTTCTTATCCCTGATTTTCTGCTGTACCGGCGTTGTCATAATGCAGCGACCTCGCCCCATCCTAGCATAGGCATGTGAGAGAAACAAGAGGGCAAGGTAATAACCTTGCCCTCTTTAAGCAAACTATACTTCACAGTCCTTACTAATCATTTATCTTGGCAATGGGTTTGGGATAGGTTTCAACCCCTGCATACCCGTACTTATGATCGATAAGATCAGTGGACTTCGGGAAACGACGGTCAGGAGCTGCACTGAACATGAAGTGATCCTTCCCCATTATGCCGAGTTCGTAAGCGCCTTTCTCAAGCTCCTCACGATCATCGGGATGGGCGATGCTGATAATCTTTCTTGCTTTCTCGGCATCGGTGCAGCCCATCAGGTTGACGATACCGTATTCCGTGCACACCCAGGTGACAAGCTGGTCGGGAACGGTGATAACGCTACCTGCCGGCAGTTTGGGGAAGAAACGGGACCTGCCGGCGCCGTCTCTTGACGTCGCGGCGATGATCGCCCTCCCGCCTTTTGCCATGGAGGCTCCGATCGTGAACTGGAACTGTCCACCGGTACTTGAAATGACCTTCCCGCCCACGTTTCCGGCGGCATCCTGACCCCTGAGATCCATGGCGGCGAAATTATTGACCGTCACCATGTTGTCGAGCTGTGAAAGGGTCTGGACATTGTTCGTGTAACCGATATCGAACCCGGCGAAATAGGGATTCCGGTGCATCCATTCGTAGTACCGCGGCGTATCGACGGGCATGATGTAGGCCCAGCCGCATCTGCCAGTATCGATGGTCTTCCTCGAGTTGTCCACGATACCCCGTTCCGTCAGGGTGAATGCATATTCGCCGATCATTTCACTGTGCACTCCCAGGTGTCTCAGGTTGGACTCTGCCAGGGCGATAACCACCGCCGTGGGAAGGCCGCCGATACCAACCTGGATGCAGTCACCGTCCCGCATGATTTCGAGACAGTGATTGGCGATCGCCATTTCCACCTCTTTCGGCTTAATGGTCTTTTCCGGTATGTACATCCACTGGTATTTCGGGTCGCTCACATCAACTTCCACGAAGTAGTCGACCTCATCGAGGGGAAGGAACATACTCCTTCCGGCTTCGCACCAGGCGTAATCTTCCCGGATTTCACAGACCAGTTTCTTGCAGCTCTTCGCAACAATCATGAAATTGTTAACGCCGTAACTTGCATTGACGTAACCGCCATCGGGTACCGCTACCGCCTGGACTCCCCAGTCCATGACCCGTTCAGCCTTATTCTTGCGGTAGAACCTGGCATATTCGGCGTCCATTCCGATCGCCCATCCCCAGTGTTTCCAGTCGAAGCCTTTATATCCCTTCTTCAACATAGCGCGAAGCGTTGGAAGCAGAAAGGCCTCATGGAGGACGTGGTATTTCCCCTCCAGATCGGCCTCGACAAAGAAATTATTCCCGAGCATGATCGCCTGGTTCCATATCTCGATGTTGTTCAGATCACCAGGGCCGTCACCAAACCTCGCAGCAAGAGCCTCCATGGTGGGAAGCGTATCCGCACCGGGACCCCCACGGTTGATCCACTCGCCTGGTTTTACCATATCCGCCCACTGTTTCGCGGTGATCGTCTTATCCCTGAGTTTCTGCTGGGTGGGTGTCGTCATTATAAAAGGGTTTTTAACTTTCTCTTGAGCCATTCTAACTATCCCTCCTTGATTAATTCCTTTCAAGATTTACTAAATGAGTTTTCATTCGAATACTGCTTTTCACAGACCCGTCCGACTTTCCAACTTTCAATTAAATCTTGCCTTTCGCAATCCCTCCTTTCTTTTTCTTTAATTATTGATATAAAAAACAGTACAGCCTCGTGTCATTCATGGCCACGCCGCAATGGCATGGAAATAAGCAATGACCCTGGGCATACCCGTTTCAAGCGTGAACAGATTACATCGATTGTCACGAACAAATATCTTGGTACGTTGAAGTGAGACGTTCCGAAACGTAAGGTGATGAGAAATCAAAATATTCGGGGAATTCGACATACAGTTGAAATCAAGGGGAAATATTCGGCTGGATCGTTGGCGGAAGCGTTGGTGTCGGCAAATAGAAAAGTATGGCATCAATCACAGGAGAAAATCAGTCTCTAAACTGACAGGGTCGGCAAGGCGTGGCTTCTCCGTTTTGATTGAGAGCGAGAAACGTTTATCCCTCAAAGGCTCATGAATACAGAAATGTTATCACGAACACCATTATCGTGAGAACCCCTCGCGGGGTAAAGGCAATCTGAGTCTACAAGAGTGTGTGCAATAGTCGTAAAGTGTGGAATCATATTCGTATCGAGGCGGTATATAGACAGAGGCATCAACAACACGTTATCGAAAGTCTGACATCTCGTTCTCCGTACAGGCCTGAATTCTTAACAAACTATCAAAGAACCATGGATAGTTAATACATATTACATGCAACGAATAACGATTTCAGTCCAGTTATTGCTGCAATATCACGTATGTGGCCCTGCCCTTTTTGCGGACACATATACACTGTCGGTTGATTCTGACAGTTGAATAATCAAAATGTGGAGACAGCAACTATCACCCGAGGTTACATTGCGCCACGCTGTCCGGTGCCTCACGAATTATTACTATTGTTTATATGGTAAATCAGATCGGCTCATCGCCGAAGAACTCGCATGAACCGGTTGAACTGCCACCCCACACATCAAATTCAACGCAAGCTTCATTTCTATATACATAAATGGACTTGAAACGTACACCATAATAATTACTCTGTCAATATTAAAGTAAACAAGCCAACGCCAGGCGGATTCAGGAAATGCGGGATGTAAGATCATTCCATTCCATAAAAAAAGCCCGGGAGGAACCCCGGGCTTTTCTGTGTCATATTGCTGAAAAGTAAGGTGCTACTTTCCGTTCTGCATGTCATCGTCCCAGTCGTATCCCCATATCATACTGTTGGAAGGCGTCTTGTAACCACGCCGCTCTTTGTATGAGGGATACTTTCTGGTCTGGCCTTCTTTGACCACGAAGTTAACGGGGAACTTCGGCGGAAGGAGGCCGTGCTTGGTCGCTTCTTCCGTGAGCCACTCACGATCGTCGGGATGGGCTATCGAGATCAGCGATGCCGCACGCTCGTATCCATTGAGGCCTCTCAGGTTCACGATGCCGTACTCGGTGCAGACATAGTTTGCAAGCTGAGCGGGCACGTCGACGGATGAACCTTCCGGCAGGAAGGGAACGATACGTGATGTCCCGTGTTTACTTCGGGAGGTCATGCTCGCCACACCGCGGCCGCCCTTCGACTGGGCGCAGAAGCTGACGAACTGGAAGTATCCGCCGGAACTCGAAATGGGCC
>JAFGWZ010000121.1 GCA_016936905.1 Deltaproteobacteria bacterium
AAAAAAGGCCTTTCGATTCTGAGCGTTTCACAGAGAAGAGCCATGTCCTTCGCGAGAATCTGCCAGCTGATTCCCCCCGCCTCAGGCGATTCCCCGGGGTGGTCAGAGAGGTTGGGAACAATGACACGATAGTGAGACGATAATGTTCGGGCTATGGGGTGCCAGAGCCATGGAACGAAGCCCGTTGCGTGGAGCAGGATGACCGTCGGCCCTCCGCCGTTGTACAGCATATAGGAAATTTCATTACCGTCGATGGGGAGATATAGTATCTCAGGCTTTTTCATGTGCCGGCTCTCAAAGGGCAAATCCCGGGGAACGTCTCAGCTTCACTCAGTTGACAGGACAACCAGCGCGTCAACCGCCACCGGTTTCCCATCAAGAATCTTAATCGGGTTGATGTCAATCTCCTGCACTGTCTGAAAACGCAGGCCGATTTCTCCAAGGGTGATCAGGATATCGGCAAGCCGTTCCCTGTTGATCGGAGGCTTGCCCCGGACAGGGCCGAGAATTTTCCGTGCCCGGATGGCGTCCATCATCTCCATGGCATCGGCACGGGTCAACGGCGCGACTCGAAAAACGATGTCTTCGAGAATTTCCGTGAAGATGCCGCCCAACCCGAACATGACGCAGGGCCCGAACTGTTCGTCGCGGGTCAGGCCGGCCACCAGTTCCCGATCCCCTCTGATCATCTGCTGAACAAGGACGTCTCTTACGGGAACATCATGCCGTGAGATGAGCCTCCGGCAGGCCTGGCGGACTTCATCTTCATTCCTCAGGTCCAGTTCAATGAGTTTCAGTTCCGTTTTGTGGCTGAGTTCATCCCCCGATGCCTTCAAAACGACGGGATATCCCATTGTTTCCGCCGCCGCGAGAACCTCCTCCTCCGATTGCTTTATACATTCCCGGGTCACGGGAATTCCCTGTTCCGCCAGAAATAGTTTTGATTCGTGTTCCGAAAGCGTTGTCGCTCCTCGTTTCAGCGCCTCATCGAGAATCGTCATATCCTGTTTTCGCTCCCATCATTGTTTTTTCGTTATTGATCGAAATATGGCCGTTTGCCCTGATCGCATCATTACGTTTATGAAAGAGGCCCTTCCTGTTTCGGGAAGGAGCCCTGTCCGTCGCTGACGCTCCGACATCTCGTTTATCGTAAGAAATTCTCCTTTTGTCAATCACGAACTTGTGATTTGAAGATCTTCCTTTTCTTTGAGGATTTTTTGCTTGACGGGCCGAGAGTGTTGGGTAATAAAGCTTTGTTGCTCAAACATAAAATCATTTTCGCTGGGTCTGTGGAGCTTCTTGATAAATCTGCAGCGTGCTCCATGCAATTCTAGAACTCGACCTGCGGTCTCAGGCGTCTGGAATTGTTCATCTTCCGCTTCGCTGTGATTTATTCGCACAAAGCTCCATGAAGACCGCTCAAATGAATTTATATCTGTGCAACGGCTTAATAAGCCCTGCGCTATTTTTGATGACGGAGGATCTCCATGAGTCTTGCCAGTCTGTTCTACCCGAAAAGCATTGCCGTTATAGGCGCTTCGCCGAATGTGGGCGGGGGAAAGCTCCCGTACTTTCAGATCCTGAAGATGATCGGATTTCAGGGGGATCTCTACCCGGTCAATCCCAAGTACCCCGACATTAATGGGATCAAATCGTATTCCTCCATAGATGAACTCCCTGGGGGGATCGACTTTGCCATCGTTGGTGCTCCCGCGGAACGGTCGCTCGAGTTGATTCAGGCCGCTGCCCGTAAAAAGATAAAATTTGTCCATTTCTTTACATCAGGATTCGGCGAAGAGGGGAACCTCGAACTGGAACGGTTGCTGGTCCGGGAGGCACGTAAAGGGGGGACGAGGATCGTCGGGCCGAACTGCATCGGGATTCATTCTCCCGAAGCGGCGGTGAGCTTCGATTATACACTGAAAATGGGTGTTCCCGGCGATGTGTCGTTCCTCGGACAGTCGGGAGGTGCCACCAGCAATTTCGTGAGAATGGCCGCGTCGCGGAAAATCCCCTTGAATAAGGTGGTGTCATATGGAAATCAGATCGATGTGGGTGCCGAGGAGTATCTGGCATATTTCGCCTGCGATGAGAACGTGCGGGTGATCGCCGCATACATCGAGGACATAAAAACCCCCCGGGCGTTTCTGGCGGCGCTGAGGGAGGCGACACGGTCGAAACCGGTTGTCATTCTCAAAGGAGGAATGACTCATCAGGGGGCCAAAGCGGCGGCAAGCCATACCGGGGCGCTGGCGGGGAATCACAGGATATGGGCATCGGCGGTGCGGCAGCATGGGGGCATTCTTGTTGAAACCTTCGAACAGCTCGTCGATGTTGCCATGCTTGCCACGGGAAGATGGCCCCTCCGGGGACCGAGAATGGGGTTTCTCGGGGCCGGGGGAGGGGCCGCCGTCTCGTTTACCGATCTTGCGGTGAAGGCGGGACTTTCCCTGCCTGAATTAAACGGCGATACACGGAAGCGGATCGGTGAAAGAATCAGGACCATGAATACCTCTACGGTAAATCCGGTAGACCTCGGATTTTACGGCTTTGACTTCACTATCATGGCGCACACCATCAATGCCCTGAACGGAGACGCGGCCATCGATGCCATCGTTCCCTATTTTTCCATCGACTACATAACGACGTTCCAGCAGGATCAGATTGAAACAGGCCCCGGTGCAATAAGCGCGGTTGCCGGGGACGTTGTTAAACCGATCATACCTATCCTTTCGAAATACACGGAAGACAGCGTGGACGCGGAGAAGGTAAGGATTTCCATTTTCTCCGCTCTCCGGGATGCGGGACTGCCTGTTTACGCGACCATACAGGACGCGGTCTACGCCATCGCCAGATACCTGGAATGGTCGTCAAAGCATAACGGCGGAGAGCCCCGGGATCGTTAAACGACGAACTCCCGGTCACATGAATGTTGGCAACCGGCCGGGCGGTCAACCAATGAGCGCTTGGTTGCCCGGATTCATGATTCCCGGTTCACGGCAGAGAGGCGCAAGGCGAAGGGCGATTACAGGCTAAGGGCAAAAGGCTCAAGGCCCAAGGCAGAAACGGAGTTGACCGTTAAGCCTGTTGTCTGAATGTATTCGTTTTTCCCCTTAGCCCTTTGCCGTGCGCCTTATGCCTGTAACCGATATGATCCTTAAATTGACATTTCTGTGAATAATGCTTAATGTAAATAAGACGCAGGCTGGTGAGCCTTATTAAAATCAGTGAAAAAGGAGAATGACATGGGAGTGTTCGATGCAAGTGATGTGTACCGTATTGCCATGAGAATAGAAGAGAATGGAGTTAACTTTTATCGTTTTGCTGCACAGTTGGTAAAGGAAGAAGAAGCAAAAAAACAGTTTGAATGGCTTGCCGGTGAGGAAGAAAAGCACAAGGCGTCCTTCAGTGATATGCTCTCAAAGATAGAGAGCCATGACCCTCCGGAAGGATATCCCGAAGAGTATGCCGCCTATCTTCATGATTATGCGGACAATAACCTTATTTTCACAAAAGAGGTAATGGACGCTGAGATGGCAAAGATTACCGATACGGCATCTGCCATCGATTTCGCTATCCGCCGCGAGCTCGATTCGATCGTGTATTATCATGAAATCAAGGAATTCATTAACAAGACCCAGCAAGGGGCGATCGATGGAATCATTAACGAAGAGCGGAGGCACTTCCAGATATTGTCAAAGCTGAAGAAAGACCTGTGCTGAGAAGAGGAGAACGTCCATGACGAAGAGGCTTGAGGTTTATAAATGTGAGGTGTGCGGGAATATGGTGGAAGTCCTGCACGCGGGGAAAGGCGAGCTTGTCTGCTGCAACCAGCCCATGAAACGCTTCGTAGAGAACACGGTGGACGCAGCCCAGGAAAAACATGTGCCTGTCGTAGACAGGACGGCCGACGGGTGTACTGTGAAGGTAGGAAGTGTTCCTCACCCGATGGAGGAAAAGCACTATGTCGAGTGGGTGGAGGTCGAAACGGAAGGGCAGGTCTATCGTCGGTTCCTGAAGCCCGGCGATGCCCCCGAGGCGGTGTTTCCTGTCACCTCTGATGGATTCACCGTTCGTGAATACTGTAATATCCACGGCCTGTGGAAGGCGTGATGTTGCGGGGGAAGGCCGCCTGATTCCCAGCGAAGGCGGATGAAGGGCCCTTATGGTTGCCTCAGGGTAATGTGCATGAATCTGCGCGATCTGATCGTCAAAAACAGAAGTTACCGAAGATTCCATGAAGATGTCCCGATTGCAGAGGAAACGCTGAGAGAACTGGTCGATCTTGCCCGCCTCAGCGCGTCGGCGGCGAACAGGCAGCCGCTCAGATACCTGCTGTCGAGCCATCCGAAGATGAACGCCCTCATCTTTCCGAACCTTGCCTGGGCGGCATATCTGCGGGACTGGCCGGGTCCCTCCGAAGGGGAGCGGCCCGCGGCATATATCATAGTTCTCCGGGATAATATTATCGGCGATCCCGGGCACTGCGACCATGGAATCGCCGCTCAGAGCATACTCCTCGGAGCCGCCGAGAAGGGGCTGGGAGGATGTATCATCGCTTCCGTCAAACGAAAAAACCTGGCAAAGCTGTTCGGGATTCCTGAGAAATTGGAGATTCTGTTCGTCATTGCGCTGGGCAAACCGAGGGAACGGGTGGTCATTGAAACCGTGGATGACCCGGGAGACATCAGGTACTGGCGGGACAGCGATGGAGTTCATCACGTCCCGAAACGTTCTCTCGAAGATATCATCATAGGATAACACATCGGATTTCCCGCCGTCATGCTTTGATCGATGCATCACTTTATGGCAGGGTTTCCTTCCATATTCACACTGCGAGCTGTTAATGAAACGATATACGGTCAAGGAGAACGACGGGCGCCTCCGCATCGACTATGGAAACGAGTTGAACGAACGACAGTATGAGGCGGTCAGAAACATCGAGGGGCCTCATCTCGTCATAGCCGGTGCCGGCAGCGGGAAGACCCGTGCCCTGGTATACCGGGTTGCCTATCTGGTCGAACACGGCGTCGATCCGCGCCACATCCTTCTTCTTACCTTCACGAGAAAAGCCGCCCAGGAAATGATGCGCCGCGCCTCATCCATGCTCGATGACCGATGCATGGCGGTCGCCGGGGGCACATTCCACTCCTTTGCCGCCATGGTTCTCCGAAAGTACGGGGAACGGCTCGGATACGCCTCGTCTTTTTCCATCATGGACCGGAGCGACAGCGAAGACATCGTTGCCATGATGCGGTCCGAACTCGGGATCACCACGAAGAATCGGCGGTTTCCCAAGAAAAAGACAACCCTCGATATCATATCCAGGGCGATCAACACGGGGAGCACATACGGGGATATCATCGTGGAGGATTACCCACAGTTCATCGATGCCGAGGATGACATCAGGGAGATTGCGAAGCGCTATCGTTCCTACAAAGTCTCAAAATCGATCATGGATTACGATGACCTGCTCGTCAATCTCAGGAACCTTCTTCGCGATCATGAAGACGTGAGAAATGAAGTGGCGTCTCAGTACCGGTACATCATGGTTGACGAATATCAGGATACCAACGCCATGCAGGCCCAGATCGTCCGCCTCCTCGCGTCGGAGCATGGAAACGTTATGGTGGTCGGTGACGACTCGCAGAGCATCTATTCTTTCAGGGGCGCAAATTTCAAGAATATCATCGATTTTCCCGCCGTCTTTCCGGGATGCACCGTCACCACGATGGAACAGAATTATCGAAGCGCCCAGCCGATTCTTTCCCTGACCAACAGGATTATCGAAAACGCCAGGGAAAAATACAGCAAGGAGCTTTTTTCCCACATCGCCGGCCGGCAGAAACCGGTGTATCTTCGGGCGCGAAGCGAGAGGGACCAGGCCCTGTTCATATGCCAGCGGGCCCTCGAACTGCTGGACGACGGGGTCCCGCTCAGCGATATTGCCGTGCTGTTCAGGTCGGGCTGGCATTCGAACGCCCTTGAAATCGAGCTGAACAGCCGCGGGATTCCCTATGTCAAATACGGCGGACTGAAATTCGTCGAGTCGGCACATGTGAAAGACATGTCGTCGTTGCGCCGTACTGTGTTCAACCCGTCCGACGTCCTTGGATGGTACAGGGTGCTCCGTCTCCACGAGGGCATCGGGGGCAAGACGGCAGGGGATATTACCCGTGAGATAGTGGACAACCGGGCGGGTTTCAAGGAGCTGATTTCTTCACGGTATGCCGACAGGAAATATTCCGGTGAGCTGAAAAAGCTCTACGACGCGATTAACCGGGTTAGTTCTTCGGACTGCACCCCCGTCGAAGAATTGAGGATCATGCTGGAGTACTATCTTCCACTGTTGGAAAGAATTCATGACGACTATAAGAAGCGAGTCAATGACCTGGAGTCGCTTATTCAAATTGCCGGGCACTACGGGACGATGGAACAATTTCTCACCGATCTCTCCATAGAGCCGCCCGACTCCGTGCAGGACGAAACCGCCGGTGGTGGAGGAAAGTTGATTTTGTCGACGGTTCATTCCGCCAAGGGCCTCGAATGGGACAGCGTCTTCGTTATCAATCTCGTCGACGGATATTTCCCCTCGTCATATTCGTTTTACCGGGACGACGACATTGAAGAGGAACGGCGGCTGTTTTATGTGGCGGCCACGAGAGCGAAGCGCCACCTCTACCTGATCGCGCCGGAAGTCGATTATCCCGCAAGGGGATACGGCTATGTTTCCCGGTACGCCGTTTCCGAACCGTCCCGATTCATCACCGAACTGGGGAATCTTGAGGAACTGACGGAACAGTGGATTCTTGAATTCGATGAGTCCCTTTTTAGTTGACACGTCGTCGGCCGTTCCTATATTGTGGCACGGTCGATGAGCGGTATAAGGAATGGAAATTCCGCGGATGCCCGGAAATGGACAGGGATGATGAGTACCTTTGAATCAGTAAAGAACGATCTTATTTCCGTCAACAGGGAAATATCGGAGCTTTTCACAACGGCCCAGTCAATTCCCGGTATTTCCGCCTTTCCCTTCGGAAACTGGGAAAAGGCGGGACAGATCATCGAAGAGCAGCTCAATGAAGATATCCTGAGGGTGGCTGTTGTCGGGGCCATCAAGTCGGGGAAAAGCACCTTTGTCAACGCTGTTCTGGAGGGTGATTATCTAAAGAGGGGCGCGGGAGTCGTGACATCGATCGTCACACGGGTTCGAAAAGGGCCGGCCCTGAAAGCCCGCCTGATTTTCAAGACCTGGAAGGATGTCAACGCCGAGATGGAGCAGGCGATGGTGCTCTTTCCGTCTCTCGAAATGAATCCCGGGGAAGATAAATTCGATATTCGGCGGCAGAAGGACCGGGATGAGCTATCACAGGCGCTCACCTCCCTCAGCGGCGATCAGCTCATCTCGCATGACGCCCGTGATGTCAATGCGATGGTCCTCAGCACGTATCTGAAGGGGTACGATCGCGTCGTCAATGTCCTTGCATGGGACAAAGCGACCACACTGAAGTTCGAGGGAAACGACTTTGTGAAACACAAGGCTTATGTGGGTGATGATTCCCTCGCCGTTTATCTTCGTGACCTGGAACTGCAGATTCCCGCGCGTCAGAATCTCGATGACAATATAGAAATTGCCGACTGCCAGGGGAGCGATTCTCCCAATCCCCTCCATCTCGCCATGATCCAGGACTACCTCCTGAAGACGCACTTGATTATCTACCTGCTCAGCAGCAGGACCGGGGTCCGCCAGGCCGACATAAAGTTTCTCTCCATGATCAGGAAAATGGGTCTGATGGAAAACATCATTTTCATTGTGAATTGTGACTTCAACGAACATGAAGACATCGAAGACCTGAAATCTCTCCTGACGCGAATCCAGGAAGAGGTCGCCGTGATGAAACCGGAGCCGGAGATGTACGCCTTTTCAGCCCTGTTCAATCTTTTCGGAACGCTCAGGACGAGCCTTTCGGAGAAAGACAGGCTCAGGCTGGAATACTGGGAAGGCGAATCTGCGATGACGGAATTCTCGAACAGGGAGCGGAAACGTTTTGAAGCGGACCTGGATAAAAAATTAACCCGGGACCGTTTTACCCTTCTGGTTAAAAATCATGTCGAACGCTTGTCCGTCATGGCCCAGGGGCTTCGTGACTGGGTCACCATCAACAGGGATATCCTGTCGAAGGACGCCGATGATGCCCGTTCCATCGCCGAAAGGATCAAAACGGAGCAGATGCAGATGGATCAGGTGCGGGCCATGATCAAGGATACGCTGACCGGGGCGTCACAGACGACAAAGCGTGAGATTGAAAAGGGCATCAACAGCTTTCTCGACGCGTCCTTCGGTGACGTGATCAAGGACATCCAGGCGTTTGTGAGGGGATATTCGATCGATACGAGGAACAATGCGGAAGATCTTGACGGAATGGGTTTCTCGGCGACGCTCTACATGGTGTTTCAGGAATTCAAACACGCCATGGACATCTTTATGACCGAGACGATCAATCCCAAGCTTGTTCACTTTATCCGGCAGGATGAAAAAAAGATTGACAACCTCCTGGTAACAGTTGCGGGGACATACGGCGCAATCGTGAACGACTCGTTCCAGAGATATGAATCGACATTGCGGAACCTCGGCGTCGATCTTGCGGGAAGGATGTCGGACGGCGATATTTCGTTGAACGTGGAGTCGCTGAAACGAACGGCAGGGCTTGCCGTACCGCCTCTCGTGTCCTCACTGAGATACACGAACCAGATCCGGACCGAGGCGATCGTCCGTCTCGGTTTTTACAACCTCGTCAAGGCGGTGAAGAAGCTTTTCAAACGAACGATCCATGATGAAAGGGAAGGACAGCTTGCCGCTCTCCGTGACGGCGTGAGGCGAATAAAGCGTGAAACAGAACGGTCGCTGGTGTTCCATTTAAACGATTACCGGGAGAACCTGAAATACCAGTATGTTTTTAAACTCGTCGACGTGGCCTCTGAAAACCTTTACGATATGCTTGTCGATCGATTTCAGGCGTTTACCATCGATATATCGGATATGATGGACCTGGTCGGGAAGGAACACCATGTCAAGGAGGAGGCTGCGCACGTCCTCTCGGCGCTCGACCGATCGATTGCCGGGCTGCAGGGCCGGATGAGTGAAGTGAAAAAAAGAATGACCTCGTAAATCTATCGGGCCATCTGTCCTACATGAAGTTTAATGGATCAACATCGACCTTGATTACCGCCTTGATGTGTTTCGTCTCCGCCATTATGTCCCGGGTCAGCCTCTGAAGGGACTGAGCGGTTTCTCCCATCATAAGCATCTGCCAGCGATATTTTCCTCTGATCCTGGCAATGGGAGCTTCGGCGGGACCCATGATGCGAACGTTGTTCGTGGCGTTTCCTTTGAGGATACGTTTCCGGGCAATAGACTCCAACTCTCTCGCCGAATGCTCAGCCGTTTCCTTCTTCATGCTGGATACTCGAAAATTTACCATTCTGGAAAAGGGGGGATAGCAGAAATCCCGGCGCTGGGAGATTTCGTCGTCGTAAAATCCCTGACAGTCATGATTACATGCCCGCTGTATCGCGTAGTGTCCCGGATTGAATGTCTGGACGATAACCTTCCCTGGTGTGTCGCCCCGTCCGCCCCGCCCCGCCACCTGTGTGATAATCTGGAAAGTTCTCTCCGAGGCCCTGAAATCGGGGATATTCAAGGACGTGTCGGCCGACAGGACCCCCACGAGGGTGACGTTCGGATAATCATGGCCCTTGGTAATCATCTGTGTGCCGATCAGAATGTCGATGTATCCCCGGTGAAGTGCCGTCAGAATCCGTTCGTACGAACCTTTCCCATGAGTTGTGTCACTGTCCATGCGCTCGACCCTGGCGTCCGGATAGAGTTCTCTGACCTGTGATTCCACTTTTTCCGTTCCGATGCCGTAACTGCTGATCCGGTATCCTCCGCAGTGCGGACACATAGGGGGCGCCGTGACGGTCTCGTCACAGTAGTGGCACCGGAGCAAGTTTTCGTTCATGTGATGGGTCATCGAAACGGAACAGTTCCTGCATTTGAAGTTGTAGCCGCAGTCGCGACAGTAGAGGAACGTCGTGTAACCCCGCCGATTCAAAAAGAGGAGAATCTGCTTGCCCGCTCTCAGTGTTTCCTGAATGGCTGCGCGCAAGG
>JAFGWZ010000122.1 GCA_016936905.1 Deltaproteobacteria bacterium
GGAACGGAAAATATCATGATGGCGGCGACGCTGGCGGAGGGAACGACCGTACTGGAAAATGCGGCCCGGGAACCGGAGGTGGTGAACCTGGCCCAGGTGTTGAACAGCATGGGAGCGAAAATCCGCGGCGCCGGGACCGATATGATTGTCATCGAAGGGGTTACGTCCCTTCAGCCCGTTGAGGCACGAGTCATTCCCGACAGGATAGAGGCGGGAACCTTCATGATCGCCGCCGGGCTTACCGGTGGGGACGTGAAGATCATGGACTGTGAGCCGGCCCACCTTGATTCCCTGATTGCCAAGCTCACGGAAACAGGCATGATCATCGATTCCATTCCTGGAGGGCTCCATGTCAGATGCGGAGAAAGAATGCAGAGCGTCGATGTGAAAACCCTGCCCTACCCGGGATTTCCCACCGATCTCCAGGCGCAGATGATTGCCCTGATGGCGGTGGCGGAAGGGATCAGCGTTATAACGGAGACAGTGTTCGAAAACAGGTTCATGCATGTCAATGAACTGATGCGGATGGGAGCCGACATAACCATTCAGGGTAACAGCGCAGTCGTCAAAGGTGTTCCGAAACTCAGCGGGGCGCCCGTAATGGCCACCGATCTGAGGGCGTCGGCATCGTTGATTCTCGCTGGGCTGGTGGCCGAGGGTACGACGGTGGTATCCCGCATATACCATATCGACAGAGGATATGAGCACATCGAGAAGAAACTCTCCCTTCTCGGTGCCAGGATAGAGAGGAAAAAAGCGTAAAGTGAAAATCATCCATACGACCGACCAGTCATTCGACAAGGAACGTGCCCGTCTCAGAGCGAGGGAAGCAACGGTGGACCGGGAGATACGCCGAGCCGTAGAGGACATCATCAGCGATGTTGCGCGGCGGGGAGATGAGGCGCTCTTCGAATACACGAAGAGATTCGACGGCACCGTGATCGACGGAGAAAACATAGAAGTATCGGCTGACGAGATAGAGGAAGCGGTTGCAGGCATCGACGAATCCGATCTTTCAATCCTCCAGGAGGCTGCCCGGCGCATTGAGGTGTTTCATCGAAAACAGGTTGCCGAGACGTGGCTCGATTCGGACGAAGAGGGCATCGAACTGGGACAGCTCGTTACTCCCATCGGCCGGGTGGGGATCTATGCCCCCGGCGGGCTTGCCGCTTACCCGTCAACGGTTCTCATGGCCGCGATCCCGGCAAAGGTTGCCGGTGTGGGTGAAATCTGTCTCGTTTCTCCCGCCCGGGAAGGAACAATACATCCCCTGGTGCTCGCGGCGGCCCGATTGAGCGGGGTTGACAGGGTCTTCAGAATTGGAGGCGCCCAGGCCGTTGCTGCGCTGGCCCATGGCACCGAGTCGGTTCCCCCGGTAGACAAGATCGTCGGACCGGGCAATGTGTACGTGGCCACCGCTAAGATGTTAGTGTTCGGGAAAGTCGGGATCGACATGATAGCCGGCCCCAGCGAGATTGTCATTATTTCCGATGGAACTGCCGATGCCGCCGTGGCTGCCGCCGATCTTCTCTCACAGGCGGAACATGACCCGATGGCAAGCGCTCTTCTGCTGACACCTTCGGCGGAATTTGCCCGCCGTGTGGCGGCGGAAGTTCAGGCCCAGCTTTCGGTGCTGACAAGGCAATCCATAGCGCGGGCGGCGATAGAGGAATTCGGGGCCGTTATCGTCACCAGGGACATGGATGAAGCCGTTAACATTTCCAACAGCTTTGCACCGGAACACCTTGAGCTGATGGTGGAGAATCCCCGAGAGCTGCTTCACGGCATCAGGAATGCAGGTGCGGTGTTTCTCGGTTTGAACACGCCCGAGGCAGTGGGTGACTATATGGCAGGGCCGAACCATATCCTGCCCACCGGCGGAACGGCACGGTTCTCTTCTCCGTTGGGGGTCTATGATTTCATCAAGCGAACCAGTGTCATTTCTTTTTCCCCCGAGGCCCTGAGGCGGTATGGGAGAAGTGTGGTGAGATTCGCCGAACTGGAGGGTCTCGAAGCGCACGGACGATCGGTTCTTGCAAGAATGGAGTGACATTTCGGTGATATAAAAAGCTTGACAAATGGCCTGCATTCGTGAATGGTATACGCCGTACAGAGTGCTGGGTATGGCGATCAAGAGGCGGGCGTAATTCAGAGGTAGAATGTCAGCTTCCCAAGCTGAACGTCGTGGGTTCAATTCCCATCGCCCGCTCCATATTTTTCTTGAAATTCCCCTTTTTGTATGTTAGATTCCACGAAATTTAGCTCTCATGTACTGAGTGGGCCCTGCCCACTTTTTTATTTTGCGGTAAAACGATGGATATCAGGCATCAGACATATAAAGAAAAACTTATAGTGTTGGTGGAACCGATTATAGAAGCGGCCCATATGGAACTGGTCGATGCGGAATGCCATAAGATGAAATCGCGGTGGCTTGTCAGGCTGTATGTCGACAAGGAAGGCGGCGTGAGCGTTGATGACTGTGCCGACATAAGTTATCAGGTCGGCGATGTTCTCGATGTGTATGACATTCCGCCGGGACCGTACACTCTTGAAGTTTCATCGCCCGGTCTGGATCGCCCTCTTGTCAAAGACAAACATTTTCTGGCCTATCGAGGCGCCCGGGTAAAAATCCGTGTCCACACGGCCTTTGAGGGTAAGAGGAACTTCAGAGGTACTCTTGTCGATTTTGTCGCGGATGATCGTGGGGCGACGCTCGTCGTGGAAGATGAAGGGACACGTTACGCTATACCACGAGAGCTCGTTGCAAAGGCAAATCTCGAATATGAACCATGATGTCGATGCAATAGAATGTGGAGGAAAACATACATGTTGCCAGACCTTAAACGGCTGATCGAACAGTTGGGAAAAGATAAGGGAATAGAGAAAGAGGTCATTGTCGATGCCCTCGAAACGGCTGTTTTGACAGCGGCGAGAAAGAAGCTGGGACAAAATCTCGATATGGAAGCGCACTTTAACGAGGATATGGGAGAGATCGAGGTCTTCCGCTTCATGACCGTTGTGGAAAACGTTTTGAATCCCGATACTCAGGTTTCACTTGAAGATGCCCGGTCGACGCTTGATGAAGAAGCGGAGCTCGGGGACAGCCTGGGTCTGAAAATCGAGGCAAGCTCCTTCGGAAGAATCGCCGTGCAGACAGCGAAGCAGATCATCATTCAGAAAGTAAGGGACGCGGAACGGGACAGGACCTACGAAGAATATAAGGACCGTAAGGGCGAGTTGATCAATGGTTTCGTTCAGCGGTTCGAGGGTGGAAGTATTATCGTCAACCTCGGGAGAGCGGAGGGAGTCATTCCTCCAAACGAGCAGATCCACAAGGAAACCTTCAAGCGGGGAGATCGAATCCGCGCGTATATATGTGACGTCAAGAGGATATCGAAAGGGCCGCAGATCATCCTTTCCAGGACCCATCCGCAGTTTGTAAATGCCCTCTTCGAAATAGAAGTGCCGGAGATATCCGAGGGATTCATTGAAATCGTCAACGTCGCCCGGGAACCGGGAAACAGATCGAAGATCTCCGTCAGAACGAAGGACAGGGACATCGATCCTGTCGGCGCCTGTGTCGGCATGAGAGGGTCCCGCGTACAGAGCGTTGTTCAGGAACTGCGAGGAGAAAAGATCGATATTGTTCCCTATACGGAAGATGCGGTCCAGTACGTGTGCAGTGCCCTCTCTCCGGCGAAAGTGGGCAGAGTATTTATGGATGAGGAGTCGCGGGCGATGGAGGTCATCGTGCCCGATGACCAGCTTTCTCTTGCCATCGGGAAGAGCGGGCAGAATGTCAGGCTGGCGGCGCGACTGACGGGATGGAAGATAGACGTGAAAAGCGACGCCATGATCGAAGGCCGGGAGGGGAAGGAATATGCCTCCTTGCTGCAGATTGCCGATATGGATGAGCCGACCGCGGAGATGCTCTATAATGAGGGGCTGAAGGATATAAACATATTGGCGTCGGCGGACCCGGATCTGGTTGCGCTTTTACCGTCCGTCGATGGATTAAGTAAGGAAAAGCTGTCGCAGTGGATTGATGAGGCGGCGAAAATTGTCGCCCGTCAAAACAACGGGAATGAAGCCTAAGGCGGTCCTTGCGGGGAAAACATCAGTCGGGAGTTTTTAGGAATGTCAAAAACAAGAGTATACGAACTGGCGAGAGAATTCGGCATCGAAAGTAAAGAATTTATCACCAAGATAGAGCAACTGGGCATTGCCGTCAAGTCGCATTCGAGCACACTCTCAGATGATGATGTTGATCGGATCAGGCGGGAGCTTACGCTGGGTGAGCACAAGGTCCTGGAAGAGCGGGTCAAGTCGACGGTTATTCGAAGAAGGCGGATTGTTGAAGAATCTGCTGTCTCCGTCGAAGCGGCTGAAACCGGGGAAGAAGAAGCCGAGGCTCCCGCTGCTCGAGAAGAGGCTCCGCCGGTAAAAGAGATAGAAAAGGAGAAAATTTCCGAGGTATCGGCAGCGTCACCGGAGGAGGAACGCCCGCGGAAGAAAGAAAAAGAACAGAAGATCGAGGATATTCCGCAGGAAAAAGCGGCACCTGAGGAACCGGAAGCGCCGCCCGCAGGCGAACCGCCAAAGGCTGCTCTGGAACCGGAAGCGCCGCCGCCGGTCGCGGGAAAGAAGGAACCGACGAAAGAAAAGACCTCGACACAAAAGGCGCCTGCGCCGCCGATACAGAAAGCTGCTGCGGAGGACCGGGCACCGGGAGACCAGGTGCAGCCTGTCGCACCTTCCGAAGAAGGGGCGGAAGAAGGGGGAGAGAAAAAACTTGAAAAGAAGAAAAAACGATCGGTGGAAGTCGTCGTTGATGAGTTTCCCACGACAAAGAAAAAGGCGGCGGTAAAACAGCGGGTCGAAAGGAAAGCCCGGCGGGTTGACCGGGTTAGTGATGACGAACAGGAAACGGCTCGCCGGGCCGCGCGGAAACAGGCGCCCGTCAGGATGAAAAAGACGGAGATCACCACTCCCAAGGCGATCAAGAGACGAATTAAAGTGGGCGATGCCATCCGGGTGGGTGACCTCGCGAAAAAAATGGGTGTCAAGGCGAGCGATGTGATAGCAAAGCTCATTGCGCTCGGCATGATGGTAACCATCAATCAGTCGATCGATTTTGACGTCGCTTCGCTGGTGGCGGCCGATTTCGGCTATCAGATCGAACAGACCGGATTCGACTATGATGAAGTCATGCAGCACGTTGAAGCGTCTCCGGAAAAGCTTCTTCCCCGTGCGCCGGTGGTGACCGTTATGGGCCATGTCGACCATGGGAAGACGTCTCTCCTCGATGCGATACGGGAGACCCGGGTCATCGACGGCGA
>JAFGWZ010000123.1 GCA_016936905.1 Deltaproteobacteria bacterium
ATATTGTTCGTCGATGATGAAATGTCCATCGTTGAAACGGGGAAACACGTCCTGGAAACGCTCGGGTACGACGTGACGACACTGACGAACAGCTCCGAGGCACTTGAGCTCTTCAGGGGAGAACCGGACAAATTCGATCTGGTCATCACCGACATGACCATGCCCAACATGACGGGAGACAAACTGGCCAAAGAGATGCTCCACATCAGGCCCGACATCCCCATTATAATGTGTACCGGGTACAGCGCATTGATAAATAAAGAACAAGCAGAGGCCATAGGAATTCGCGCCTATATCATGAAACCAATTCTGAAAAGCGAAATCGCCCATGCAATACGAACGGTGCTCAGCCCGAGCGAACTGAGGTAAACGTAGCATTCCCGCGGTTTTGCACAGGTTCGTTGCCGGGCGGCATCTGATTCAGGGTGCAGCCGGTTTTTTCCCCTTGCAGAGGATTAACGGCGTATAGGTAAACCGTCGTGTGTCGAGGAAAAATGCTCTGAAGTCTGAAGTAAAGGCTTCGTGTCCCCCGGGGTATTCGGAGAAAAGATCGCCCAGCCATTTCTCACAGATTTCAACCTTTTTAAACCAGTTGAAGATATCTCCGTCCTTGATGTTGTTTCCGTAAATCAAGTGATGTGCCTGCAGCTCCACTTCAATATCTTCATACCCCGTATCATAGAGGTAGGAATACAGTTTCCGTCCCGCGTATGTATCGAAGTTGAATTCGCGATCCAATCTTTCCATCATCTTGGGCACGATTGCTGCGAGTGACTGCGGTAATTGGTAATGGCTGAGACAATTATAATCGAGGTCCAGCAAACACAGATGTCCCCCTGGTTTCAGACAGTCACTTACATTTTTAATGATATCGATGCTGCCGATACGGTGATATTCAAGCACAAATCGTATCCATATCAGATCAAACGGGGGAAAGCCGTTCAGGGCTTCCCGCAGGTCATGGAAATAAAAGCTGATACCCGGCGTGCCGGAATAATTATCGTTCGCATAGGTAATCCGCTTCTTTGAATAATCGACGCCGATAACACTTCCCCCCGGCTGAACCATTTCATTAAGAATCGATGTCGTCAATCCCGGCCCGCAGCCGGCATCGAGTATCCGCAATCCCGGTTTGACGCCGCACCACAGCGCTTGCCTTTTGACCGCTTCCCGGTCCGTCTTCGCTTCGAGGCGAATCGCTTCGTCTTCATTTTCCATTATGTAAACAGCTGATTTTTTCATCTGGCCTTCTCATCCGCTGATGACGGTACCGTGGCTCATACCGCTTTCATGAAGCTAATACTGATGGTCTCGAAAAGTCGGAGTAATGTGTCATTTCGAACGAATGTGAGAAATCTGTTCAGTATAAAATGTTATATTTACAAGATTTCTCCCGGAGTTTATCCCGATAAAATCGGGGGAAATGACATGAGAGGCTTTTTTGACTTTTTACGAAGCCGTCAATACTGTTGTAAATAACTTTTTATATACGCGGCCACCTTTTCTTTTTTTCTGAAAATCCCGAAGTGCCCTTCGCAGAGGATATCCGCCTCGAGACTCAGGAGCTTATCCATGGAGCGTCTCCATGCGGCAATATCCGAGCGGAAGCTGGGCAGAAAGGGACCGTGGATATCTTGGCCGAACAACACCCGGATGCCTCCCCGATCAATATACAGGGACATCGAGCCGGGCGTATGACCGGGCGTATGCAGGCAATGCAGTTCCTCTTCACCGTACCGCAGTATCTCGTGATCGCCTTTAAGGCGCCGGTCCACGGGGGTAGGCGGAAACTCCGTGTCATACCAGTTTGCGGCGGTCAAAACGGGATCGCCCTGTTCAAGGGCGTCGGCGTCGAGATCGTGGATTACCAGTTCGCAGTTGAATGTATCCCGGAAATACGGCGCCGATCCGATATGATCGATATGGCAGTGGGTCAGGATGAGCGTTGATATATCATGGGGGTCGAAGCCGGCAGCGATGATATTCTCCACCAGTATGCCGGTGCTTCCGCCGGCGCCGGCATCAATCATCACCAGGTCGCCGCCTATTTCCACAAGAAATGACGTCGCGTCTGAAGAATGGGAAATATTCGGTCCGCCGATCATATACACGCCGTCGGTTATCTCTTCCGACTTTCTCACGTCATTCCTCCTCTCAAATGGCAAGTGTGCCGATCAGGTCGTTCACATCCCCTATCTCTCGCTCCACCAAGTAGCGCTCGATCCCCTCCAGAACATCCAGGGTAGCACGGGGATTTATGAAATTCGCCGTTCCGATCTGCACTGCCGTCGCTCCCGCAATGAGAAATTCGAGGGCATCCGAAGCGGTGGTGATTCCCCCGACACCGATAACAGGAACGGATGCCACTCGGGCCACGTCCCACACCATCCTCAGCGCCACCGGCTTAATCGCCGGTCCCGACAGGCCACCGGTTATATTCTTCAGATGGGGAACCCTCTTCTCGACGTCGACAGACATCCCCCGGATGGTATTGATTAACGACAAGGCATCGGCGCCTGCTCCTTCCACGCTCAGGGCAATCTCCGCTATATCCGTTACATTCGGCGTCAATTTTACGATAACAGGCAGGTCCGTCGCCGCTTTGACGCATCTCGTCACCTCCGCCGCGTCCCCGGGATGGGCGCCAAAAGCGATGCCTCCCTTTTTCACATTCGGACAGGATATATTTATTTCAAGGGCATCCACGCCGGCCACGCCATTTAAGTGCTCGGCAATGCGGACATACTCGTCAAGGGTCTCTCCGAATATATTGGCAATAACGGCAACACTATGCCACCTGAGGTACGGAAGCTTGTCCGCCACAAATGCCTTGACTCCTATATTCTCAAGACCCACTGCATTCAACATCCCTGCCGGCGTTTCCATGATGCGGGGAGGCTCATTCCCCGGTCTCGGCTCGAGCGAGAGGCCTTTGACGACAACGGCCCCCAGCCTGTCAAGATCGACATAGGGCTCGAACTCCTCGCCGTAACCGAATGTTCCCGATGCCGTCATAACGGGATTCTTGATCTCAAGAGAACCGATCTTCACCTTCATTACCGGGTGTATGACATTCTCCACGGCTTCACCAATCGATCATCTTACTATCAAAAACGGGTCCGTCTTTACAGACCCGCCCGTATCGGACAGGCCGGCCATCGCTTTTCATTTTTACCGAACATCCGAGACAGGCGCCGATTCCACAGGCCATCCGGGCTTCCATCGATACCTGACAGGGAACGGAATAATCGCCGGCCATGAGGGCCACCCTTTTCATCATTTCATAAGGGCCACAGCAGTAGAGGATCAAATCGGCGGTGTCCATTGTTTTTGAATTGTCCACGAAACAGTCAGTCACCATGCCGCAATATCCCTCTCTCCCGTCATCGGTACTTACCATAACGGCGTCACACAGCTGCTCCATTCGCTCCCGCCCGATGAGGCCGTCGGCGGTCCTTGCTCCCATGAAACAGACGAGCCTGGGTTTTTCCTCACCATGAACGTTCTTTTTATTATAGTACTGGGCAAGGAAATGAAGAGGCGCAATACCGATGCCCCCGGCAATGAGGGCAACGGTTCGCCGATCATAACGGGTGTCAAATCCTTTCCCCAAGGGACCGAGAATCGTCAATTCGTCGCCGGACCCCAGGCTGGAAAGCAACCGCGTTCCATCACCGACAACCTGATAGAGGATCTCCATCGTCGACGCTTCCCCCTCACGGTACAGTGAATGAATACTGAACGGCCGTGGGAGAAAGGGAAACTCCCTTCCCCGCACCCGCACCATGACGAACTGCCCCGGCATGGCCGACTCAAAGCCATGAGGCACCGTCACGGTCATGAGAAACACATCTCTTGTCATCGGGTGATTCGAACGGATGATCCCGACTATGACAGCCCGGTTTGATTCCATTGCCTTATCACACATTACGATCGACCTCTGCCGCTATCCCTCGTCCTGTGGGTCTTTTGCCAGGTCCTTCCACATGATGAGGGCATCCTCCTCGGTATCCCGATAATACAGAGGGCGGACCCCTGTGAGGATAAAACCGAATTTCTCATAAAGCCCTATTGCTCCGATATTTGATCTCCGGACCTCGAGCGTCGCCCAGCGTGCGCCTTTTTTCGATGTCTCGGTTATCATATGCACGATAAGTATCGACGCGATTCCCTTCTTTCGATAATCGGGACGAACCGCTATATTGCGCACATGTACTTCATCCCAGACAACGGAGAAATCTATGTATCCAACAATCCGTCCATCGATCGCAGCAACGAGACAAGAGCACAGGGGGGATTGAATTTCCTCCCTGAAGATATTCTCAGACCATGGTGTCGGAAATGACCGGTTTTCGATTGAAAGAACAGATGGAATGTCGCCAAGGTCCATCCATCTGATCTTCAAACTACCACCCAGCTCTCCTTTCCGCCGATCTTCCTTCTCTGTCCCTTGCTTCGGAACCACGTTCAAAAACCTCTGGTATCACCATACCTGCATGATCAGGGTGCCGAGCAGGAAAATACCGGAAAAAAGGGGAATTGCTCCCCGTAATTTCACCGTGGTGAGAGCCACGGCGACTCCCAGCACGGGGATAAAGAAATACACGTATGTTAACACTTCCAGAAGTTTTCCCGGCATTCGTGTAAAGAGCGCCTGAAGGGCGGCAGTGCCGACTATCAGAGCGGCACATTGAAGAACCGCCATACTGACAAAACTCTTCAGAATCCCGAGGAGGTGATGCTTCGATATCCCCGCTGCATTTCCTTGCCGGGCGTCATAAACACTTGCTTCAGACAGACGATCATTCGACCGGAACAGATAGATGTCAATCCTCTGGCCGACGATGCCGAGGGGTACAAAGAGCAACACCGACAGGGCGATTAACTCGGGATTTACCTGCCCGGCAGTGTTTCCCACAAGGATCGAACCTGCTGTCGCGCAAACGGCAACGATCGTGTCATTCGGCGGAACATAAACACCGATGGGCGACCGATCAATCCACAGGAGTTCGATGAACGCCCCGATAACAAGTCCCGTATATGGGTCGCTCAGAACCAAACCCGTTATGGGTCCCGCAATGATGGGACGGGAAAGCATGATCTGCGCAACGATCCTGTCGAGACAGAGAACCGCGCCGACGAGCGACACTATTATAGACTTGATCACCATTTGCTGTATTCGTCCCGACCTGGGCTGAACTAGCTGTCTATTTTTTTCATGACGCTGATAAACTCAACGGGCCGATCTCTCGGAACACTTCTCAATTCTATATGCACACCCTCGCCTGCCAGAAATTCGAGATCTGCAATATCTTTCCTGTTTAAATATATTGAAGACGAGCAACAGACCCGGTCAGATTCGAAATGGATATTCCCGATGTTTAATTCACCAAAACGAAATCCCAACCGGTAAGCTCTGTGAGCATCGGCGATATTCTGAAAGAGTATGATCGCCCTTTTCCCGTCATTGTCGCCGTAATGATAGTCACATGCAAATTCATCGACACTGAACACGATGACTTCAATGTCGTATGGAACGGCCATTTTTATAACCGTTTCCCGAAAAATATCACCGGCAACCTCGTCGTCCACAACGACAATCCGGGACACCCCGAGGAAGGGAACCCATCCTTCCAATATCTGTCCGTGAACAAGCCTGTTGTCAATACGCACAAATGTTTCATCCATGTTAAGATTCAACAAAAGCCAATCTCCCGACGACGTTTCGCTGTCTTTTTCTATTACAGCGCAGGCCCTGTTCTCATTATCGACGGGAATAATCAGGACGGCTCCATGCCGGTTCGCTTGAACGGCAGACAATAAAAAGGAGCCGAGGTTTCATCGACTCCCTGCACAGACTAGGTATCGTTCGTTTTCCTGTTTAAAATCTCACTTGCCAGGTAAATATTTTTCTTTCCATATGTCCTTATGAAGTCTGCGAAACCACGCAAATCCCTCTTGTTCTGCTCGTCAGGGATCTTAAGCATCATGGGCAGATTGACCCCCGTAACCACCTCTACCTTTTGCTCCTTCAGAAATGAGAGTGATATATTCGACGGTGTTCCTCCGAAAAGATCGGTGAGTATCAGGACACCTTTCCCCGTTTCAACTTTTTTTATCGCCGCCGTTATTTCTTTTTTCAGATTCTCCACCCCTGTACTGGAATTGACCGATATGGCAAGAACCGATTTCAGTTCTCCCCGTATCAACTCCGCGGCCTTGATGAGCTCATTTCCGAGATTTCCGTGAGTGATAACCAGAACGCCAACCATAAGCGACTCCGTCAGAAGGATTAAGAATGAAGGCTAATGAAATGGTCGTCAATTGTCAAGAATTTAAATGCATTCACGTTTGATAGTCTCGTAAAAAATCCAAATTCAGACGGCTTTGTAAAAAGGCCGAGATAAATCTCGAGGAATGAGGCATATTTATGGTAATTTGCAGAATGTATCCTCGCGAAAGCGGGGAAGAGATGCAGCGTAACGCAGAGATCGGACTTTCACGAAGTCGTCATCTTTCATCCTTGACATTTTCTGCTCAATTGCCTTACATACATTGCTGTAAACTATCATACGTAATATGGGTGTTGCGTGAATGCGATGAAACAACGGTGCCCTTTTTGTAACAACGAAATTGTCCGGTATCGAAATCCCATCCCGACAGTCGATATCATTATCGAGAGCGACAGCGACGGGATTATCCTGATCAAAAGAAAGAATGAACCGATCGGTTGGGCCCTTCCCGGCGGGTTCGTCGATTATGGCGAATCCCTTGAAGACGCGGCCATACGGGAGGCAAAAGAAGAAACGTCCCTCGATGTGACACTCATCAGTCAGTTTCATACCTATTCGAATCCCGACAGAGATCCCCGCCACCACACGGTCTCCACGATTTTTATCGCCCGGGCAACGGGAAAAGCACGGGCAGACGATGATGCCGCAGACATAGGATACTTCACCAGAGATTCGCTCCCCGATCCGATCGTCTTCGATCATCGCCGGATCCTCGATGACTACTTTACGAATCGTTTCGATGAGAAATAACGTACGGACCGCCAACATAAGTGAGGTGACAGTTGCTGTTTTTTCAGGATTCAAGGAATCAAGGGGTCGAGGATTCAAGTGAAATGCCGAGAGAGTGCATATGGTTGATTTTTTTCATAGCTCATATTGAGTATGTATGAATACGTATCTTGAACCCTGGAATCCTTGAACCCTCGGATCCTCTTTTGCAACTAAATTGGAGAAGAACCTAAAATTAAAAATGTATTTAAGGTTGACAAATGCCATTTTAGCCATAAGATAGTATCACGTGAATAAAAAGAGGAGAGCGCCCATTGTCTGATTTGTATAAATGTAAAAAGAATAACTTTTTTATTGTCGACCCCTGTGACGACAAGACCTGTGAATGGTGGCTTAACAACGAGATTTTCTGCAACTGCACGTGGGTCGCCTGTAATTATGGGCCGTTCACCCTTGAAGAAGTGGGGGAAATGATGGGTGTCACGCGGGAGCGAATACGCCAGATAGAGGCAAAAGCCCTGCGAAAGCTTCAGCACAAGAAGCGGCGAGATCAATTAAGAGATTTCGCAAAATCCGATTATGACGAAGAATAGAGGGTAGCAGGATCGACGGCATCGATTATAAGAGGCAGAAAATAATCCTATTTTTTCCGCTTTTTTAACGCTTCCAGAAATGTTTTCATGTGTTCTTTTCTTTCCGACCGCGAAAAGAGAAGCGCCGTTATCTCAAATTCATGCTCAAGGGCACTGTTCCGATCGAGACGGGGAACAATGTCGGATAATCGTTTCACCGCCTCAAGCGCCTTGGCCGACCGCTTCGCAAGTTCTCTGGCAATGGCCTTCGCTTCCTCCATATAATAATCAGGGGAAACAACCTTGTTAGCGAGACCGATCCGCAATGCCTCCTGCGCACCGATCGGTTCTCCCAGCATGGCAATTTCTTTCGCCTTTGCCAGTCCGACAATCCGCCTGAGGGGATCGAGCAGAGGATTCAATCCGAACTTCAGCTCGGGGTGACCGAAAATCGCCGTTTCCGACGCAATAATCATGTCACATACCGTCGCCAGATTAAACCCGCCTCCGAGGGCAATCCCTCCGACAGCGGCAATCACAGGTTTCTTAAAGCTGTATATCTTTTGCAGGTATGAAATCATGGTGGCGAAGTAATCGTCAATCTCCCCATCAGGCAGCGCCGCCATTTCCTTTATGTCCATGCCCGCGGAGAAAACATAATCACCACCGGTCAGGATAACCGCTTTCACTGATTCATCAATCTCGAGAACACGAAAACATTCTTCAAGTTCAAATCTCATCTCCACGGAAAGAGCATTCATTTCCTTCGGACGATTCAACGTCACGACAGCATACCCGTCTTCTCTTGTTACAAGAATCGTTTTATAGACCATAATTCAACCCATTCCTGCCCGGAAACATTATCGAGTATTTCCCCTCTCCACAACGATGGGACTTGAACTCTTCACTGTTCCTTTTCTTCATTGCTTCAGATGAGGCAGCGCGTCAGTTCTGCCGGTAGAGGTACTGGATGGCCGGCTGCTCAGCCTTAAATTCTTCGAGAATCGTCTGCACCGTTTCCTGAAACAGATATCTGATAATCCCCGATCTTTTTTTCTTGGGATACACCATCTTCGGCTCACCGTCGATCCCCGATAACACCGCGGCCAGATGTATGGCGTGTTCCATATTCCCCAGATCGTCGACCAACCCCAGCGCAATGCCTGCCTGCCGGTAAATATCCTTCCATCGGCGATTGCTTCGATCTCAGCTTCCGGTTTATTCCTATTGAGGGATACGACACCTACAAACTGACTGTAAATGTCGTCGACGACGCCTTGAATCAATCTTTTCTCATCCGACGTCATCTCACGGGTCGGCGACCCCGCATCTTTGAATTTGCCACTCTTGATGACGGTCGACTTAATTCCGATCTTATCCAGTAATTCCCGGACCTGGGGGAACTGGGCAATAACGCCGATACTACCCGTAATCGTTCCAGGATTGGCAACGATCTTATCGGCTGCGCTGGCAATATAATACCCGCCCGATGCCGCCAACGACCCCATGGAAACAACTACTTTCTTGTTCTTCTTTACTTCCAGGACCTTGTCATATATTTCCTGGGCGGGCACCACTGACCCTCCCGGCGAATCGATCCTTATGACAATCGCTTTGATATCGTCGTCCTGATCGTACTGTTCAAGCTGTTCGTTGATTTCCTTCGACTCGTCGATAACGCCCTTGATGATGACAACGCCAACCTTTTCATCCGATGAAATGACTTGCTTTTCACCGGTAAGCGACGCTACGAAATAGGTAACGACAAAAAAAACCACTCCTATAACCAGAACAAGCAGGAGCCCATAAATAATCGGGTGTCTTCTCATTGAGCGGAATCGTTCCTCTTACACATCCACTATTTTGAGACCGGCGAGGGCTTTTCCGAGACTGGATGAGACCTTTTCCTTGTTATTCACGTAGCTTTTGAGGGATGATTCTTCAGAGGTCGTCTCATAATCCTTGATGCTCAATCCCAGTTTTCGATTCTTCGCGTCGATATTTTTGACAACCGCAGTAACGGCATCACCAATAGAATATACTTCCTTAGCTGATTTAACCCGCTTCTGGCTCAATTCTGATACATGTACGAGGCCTTCGATACCTTCCTCAACCTCGACGAAGACCCCGAAATCGGTAACATTGGTAACGTTCCCCGTTATAGCCGAACCGATGGCGTATTTAACGCTCAGTTCCTCCCACGGGTCGTTTTCAAGCTGCTTGATGCCAAGAGAAAATTTTTCATTCTCAACATCAACGTTCAAGACAACCGCCTCGATCTCATCACCTTTCCTGTAAAGTTCAGATGGATGTTTAATCCGTTTTCTCCAAGAGATGTCCGATACGTGAACCAGCCCATCAATCTCCTCGTTTATACCGACGAATATTCCGAAATCGGTAATATTCCGAATCTTCCCTTTCACAATCATCCCTGAAGGATACTCTGCTTTCAACGCATCCCAGGGGTTCGGCATTGCCTGTTTCAACCCGAGAGATATACGTTTGTTCTCCGAATCTACTTCCAAGACCATCACAGAAACGGTATCTCCGACTGATACGATCTTGGAAGGGTGTTTCATTTTCTTAGTCCAGAACATCTCCGATATGTGGACGAGGCCTTCCACGCCCGGTTCCAGCTCAACAAAGATTCCATAATCCATGATGTTGACAACTTTGCCCTCAACAATGGAACCGATGACATATTTATTTGTAATGGTATTCCAGGGATTATCGAACATCTGTTTGAGTCCCAGAGATACCCGTTCATTCTCCCTGTCGAATGATAATACTTTGACCCGTACTTCATCTCCTCTCGAAAAAGACTCTGACGGATGTTTGATCCGGCCCCACGACACATCGGTCACATGGAGCAGGCCATCGATCCCCCCGAGGTCTATAAACAGACCGTAATCGGTTATATTCTTTACAACACCGTCGAGGACCTTGCCTTCTTCCATGCTTTCGAGGGTCTTTTTCTTCTCCTCCGTCCGCTCCACTTCCAATACGGACTTTCGCGAAAGAACAACGTTGTTCCGCTTTCTGTCATATTTCAAGACATGAAATTCAAGCGTCTGGCCCACATACTTGTCGTAATCTCTTACAGGCCGGACATCTACCTGGGAGCCCGGCAGGAATGCCGTTATACCGATGTCGACAGAAAAACCGCCCTTGACACGGTCTATTATGATCCCCTGAACGGCAACCCGGGCATCACAAGCATCTTTAATATCATTCCAGACCTTCGATTTTACAGCCTTGAATCGGGAAAGGATCAGGCTGTCTTCTTTCTTTCTGTCGACAACGACCTCAATTTCATCGCCTTCCGCCACGGTCATATTGCCGTCCTTGTCGACCAATTCCTCCACTCTGACCTGTCCTTCAGTCTTATAGCCAACATCGACCATCACAACATCTGGATTTATCTGCACCACTCTGCCTGTCAAAATCTCGCCGTACGGCACGTCCTGCAGGCTCTGCTCATAAAGATCGCCAAAGCTCATGGCTTCTTCCATCTGGGAAACCTCATCCTGACTTTCTACGACGACCTGTTGTTGTGATCCACTCTCGATGGTATTGGTTTCATCTTGCTTTTCTACATTTACGTTTTCTTCGTTAACCATTAAACGACTACCCCCTGACATTGTAATAACTGTTCTCGAATAGGGCAGGAGTAACACAGAGATAATAAAATATCAAGCTAATTCCAGAAGAATACTCCCTTCAACTCCAGTCATTATAAACCGTTACCGGAGCGTTCACTGATAATCCGCTTCATCGCGGAGACAACACCGGTAATGTCGAGAGCCGTGCTGTCGATAATGATGGCATCTTCAGCTGCCATGAGAGGGGCGACAGACCGCCCCGAATCCTGCTGGTCCCGGGCCGACAGGCTTCTCTGTATCTCCGTGAATTCAACGTTTTCCCCTCTCTCGATGAGTTCTCTGTACCGGCGTCTGGCCCGCTCGTTGACGTCGGCAATGAGATAGAATTTAATATCCGCGTGAGGGAAAATAACTGTTCCCATATCACGTCCCTCGGCTACGACACCACCTGTCCTGCCGATTTCCTGCTGCAGCGAAAGGAGCCTCTCTCGGACAACGGGAACAGCCGATATCTGCGAAGCAAAGAAGCCCATTTCCTCTGTCCGTATTTTATCCGTCACATCGTCGCCATCGACTATGATCCTGACATTCGTGCCAACGGGTTTCACCTTTATGGTAATCTTCCCGCACAATCGTGAGAGGCCTTCCACGTCATTTGACATGATAGCTTCCTGGCGGGCACGGTAGGCAACCCCGCGGTACAGTGCTCCCGTATCAAGGTAAACATAGGAGATTTCCTCAGCCAGTGTCTTGCCGACCGTACTTTTTCCTGCTCCTGCCGGGCCATCGATAGTTATAACAAGGTTTCGGTTCATTCTGTTTTTTTCTCATCCTGCTGGCGACGCATTTCAATGATTCGACTGTAGTACGGACCGTTTTCTCTCCATAACCAGCAGCTGTTCAGGAGCAGCGATAAATCGACCTCGGGGACCCTGACGGTATGCCCCTCCCTGTTTCTACTGTAATAAGCCCATTGCCCCTGGATCGCCGCTGAACCCATGCTGATAATAAGGTTTGCCATATGAAGACAGCCGTTTGTCCCGCCGATCAACGTCCTGATCTTTTGCGTGAACCCCCGTTTTATCCGCAGGCCGACAAGCTTCTCAACCAGATTCTCAACTTCCCGACAGATGTCGTTCGGAACGGCCGCCATATCAGCTTCCGCGCCGGTAATTTCTATTTCCGGCAGGGATATGTTCATCCTGATGATAATATGATGAATCGCGCCAGGATCGATATGCCGCTTCGCCGAATAAAAATACGACGGGAAGAACCGGTCATCCTTCAATATCCCTTCAATCATGAGCCTGTTGTCACCGACCTCATAGGTGTTCACCGTAATATTTCTTGTGTGGATCAGCTCTTGTTTCTCCACGGCCGTCTCCTTCCAACGATATGCGGAATGTATAGCACAGGGTCTATGCCTTAACAACAGTATTTTACGGGCGAATTACCGCCAGAAACGGCACCCTCCGGCCATCCCGCCATGATATGCTGATACAACGTCACGGTGAAGACGATCACAAGAAACGGGACCATTCATCACTGTAAGACCCGTAACGACGGGGCAAGGTGACAGGTGTTGTAACGAGGATATCTGTCGCTTTATGAAACACGTCTTGATTATGGAAGGCAAAAACGGTAGGATAGCTGAATGAACGCATAAGGAGACTCCCGGAACGTGCTGTTTCACCTCACATTAAGGGCGAAATGGGTCATTGTCACGATCACCATTGTTGCATTCTCCATGGCAATTGGCGCATCCTGCGCTCACGGGTCGTTCACCATACAGGATGAAGAAAAGCTGGGGCGGGAGTTCTATGAACAATTGAAATCCAAGGATATTCTGATCCACAATCCCCAGGTCTCCGACTACATCGATAAAATCGGGCGGCAGGTACTGGAACATGCCGACGATTCACCGTTTTCGTTTACCTTTTCGGTCATTGATAATTCAGGGATCAACGCCTTTGCCACTCCGGGAGGATACATCTATGTTTATGATGGACTCATCAAGCTGGCGGAAAACGAATCACAGCTTGCAGGCGTCATAGCGCATGAAATCGCCCATGCCACGTCACGGCATATCGCTGAAGCAATTGAGAAATCCAAAAAAGTAAACATGGCGGCGCTCCTGGGAATTCTGGCCGGAGCCTTTCTGGGCGGCGGCGGGGAGGGAGCGGCAGCCATAACCAGCTTCTCAATGGCTGCGGCGACGACGCTTAACCTGAAATACACCCGGGACAATGAGGAGGAGGCCGACCGCAAAGGCATGCGGTATCTCACCGCATCTGGCTATGACGGGAAGGCCATGCTTGACTTTCTGAAGATCATGAGAAGGTTTGAATATTTTTCGAATTCCATACCGTCCTATTTTCTCACCCATCCCGGTACGTCCGATCGTATCAGATATCTCGACGGTCTGCTCCAGATGACATACACTCAAGGAGGAAAAAGCACTCTCATCGGCGGTCTGAACCGAATAAAGACCATCCTCGTTCTCGAACAGGATAATCTCAGTGAGAGCCTGAAATTCTTTCACAACGCCCTTTCTGAACATCCCGACAATCCGGATTTTACCTACGGCCTCGCCGTCGTTCAGGGAAAGCTGGGACAGACCGATGAAGCGCTGAAAAACTTCTTGAAGGCGCTCAGTCAATCGCCGGACGACGGAAGAATCCTTCGAGACCTCGGCATTTTCTACTTCAACCAGGGAAAGGCACCCGATGCCTTGGAACCCCTGAAAAAAGCATATTATTTCAACCAAAACGACGCCACAACGATTCTGTACCTCGGCAGAACATATGAGGCCACGGGGAGCAATTTCGAGGCCCTTGAACTGTATGAAAAGTTTCAACGTGATAATCCGGACGACACCGCGATCTATTACAGCCTCGCCATGATATATGGGAAAACCGCTAATCCCGGAGAATCACACTATAACTTCGGAATCTACTTCAAGAAGATGAATAAAGACAAAAGCGCTCTCTTCCACTTCAAGGCGGCGCAAGACTACTTCCCCCCCTATTCTGATAAAGGACGATTTATTCAAAATGAAATCGACGAGCTCGAAAGTCCGCCCTCCCCTCACCGCAAACCTCCTCCTTCCCCCCTATCCTGAAAGGACGAACCGAACACTGCATGGAACGGCAAACACCTCAGGGATCGTGAATTCTGGTAACCATTACGCAGGGAACATTCCGGAATGAAAACGCTAACAGGTGGACTATCCTGCTATTTTTGCTTTTCATCTCATCGACCGGCACCATACGAGGCAACAAACAGTATATAGTTGACATGACAAACCTTTTTCTGGTATCGAAAGGAACGTATCAGCAGTAATCAGAGATGACGGCATATGTGATGGATGGTGCCCTATTCCGTCCCATTGCATCTGACGAAAGTTTTGCACAATGTCGATTGGTGTCATTTCGACCGAAGGGGAGAAATCTTGAATATCTAGATATCATTAAGATTTCTCGTCGCCATTGCTCCTCGAAATGACATAAAACAAAGATATGCAAAGCTATCCTGACAACGGATTCATAGTATCCACAAAATTGACTCCTGCTCGATTGGGAATGAGACAACGGTATGAGGAATAAAAAAGCTACGGGATTCACCATTGCTGCCGCGTGGATTGCAGTCTGCCTTCTTACGGGATCATTTTCCTCTGCGTCCGCAGTGACCCCATGGACGGAACAGCAGAAGCAGTCGTTAATCCCCGAGGCGTTGATTAACCTGTCATCGAACTATGCTGTTGTTGTCGACAAACAGATGCAGCGGCTTTACGCATTTCGGCAGAACCACGAGGGCATGGAAAAGGTTTTTGAAGCGCCGTGCTCTACCGGAAAAAACAGCGGTCCGAAGATGATCTCCGGAGACGGCAAGACGCCGGAAGGAATTCTATTCGCGACGAGAATATACAGAGACAAAGACCTTTCATCAACCTATGGATGCCTTGCGTTTCATCTTAACTATCCGAACATCATGGACCGTCTTGAAGGAAAAGACGGAAACAATATATGGATCCATGGAACGGATAAAAAACTCCGCGCATTTCAGACAAACGGGTGCGTCGCACTGACGAATCAAAATATCCAGGATCTCTCGACGTTTATAAAGCTGGACAAAACTCCGATAATTATAAAAAATTCTATTACATGGGTTCAGGAAGCAACGCTCCATCCCATAAAAAGCGAACTCGAATCGATGATGAACTTATGGTGGGAGGCATTGAGGAGCGGTGATCTTCAGCAGATGAACATCTTCTATGATTCTGAAAAATCAATGGACCGCCTCAGTCTCGAAGCGCTTTCGGACAAAATAGCCTCATGGAAACGCATGGACATACCTGTCTCGTGCTTTGCTGAAAACATTTCCATCCTGCGCGACGATCGGTATACCGTCATTACATTCGACCAGGTGATCGCGTATAAGGACCAATCCTGGAAGTGCGGCAGCCGCAAACTTTTTCTGAAGAAAAACAGTGACCGATGGAGCATAAAAGGTGAGAGGGTCCCTCCCGAGAGCACGGGCGCACAGTTCGCCGCCCGGATCAACGAAATCGGCGATGCAATCGCATCCAGAATAGATATTGAAAATATGATCGTACAGTGGGTAAAAAGCTGGCAATCGGGTGACATGAAAAAGTACAGATCACATTACGCGCCTGATTTCAAGGGATACGGGATGAACCTGACCCAATGGTTGCACTATAAGGCCGGCCTGACCGCCGTAAACAAGAATATCCGTATTACCATCGAAAACCTGAAGGTAATCCCGGGGACAGCAACGGCAGTCGCTATTTTCAGCCAGCGATATGAGTCGACGGGTCACAGCGATCTTGGAACAAAAAAGCTGAGGCTCAAGATGATCAATAATCGATGGAAGATCGTCAGAGAATCTTGGAAAGCATTATAAAATAGCATGGCAGCCAACGATACGCACATGAATGCCGATAAGAAATCACACAAATGGACCATTCTCGTAATCGGAGACCACAAGCAACTGGGAACCTATGAGATCAGGAAGAGCACATTTACCGCAGCCGTTGCGGCCGTTATCGGGATAATACTCATCGCCATAGTGTTTATCTGGTTTCTGAGTACCTCGGATCTGCGCATACAGAATGACCTGCGGGAACGGCTTGCCGCCAGCGAACAATCAATTGATTCGGTAAAGCAGGAAAATGCAGATTTATCGAAGAGGATCAGGGAAATGGAAGATGCCCTTGCTGCAACCTTTAAAGAAGGGACGGGTGATAAAGGTGAGTCTCCCGTCACCTCACCGGATCACTTTAACAAAATGGCGGTGGAAAACTTCGAGATCAATTTAGATAAGCCCTCGGACTCGCTTCATTTCAAGTTCCTGCTCCGCAACACCGCCTCATATAACAATCCTATCTCCGGTAATATTTTTGTCATCCTCAAGCCGGAGTACCTGGACGCTTCAACGTGGAGCTGTTATCCGAAAGCGGAATTGACCGGTGGAAAACCGCAGAACAGTGCCAGTGGAGAATTGTTCACCATCGCCCGCTTCAAAACAATCCGGGGATCATTCACCACAGTGCCGCAACGGATGGAGCAATTCTTCATTTCCGTGTGGGTTTTCTCCGATGATGGCAAACTCATTATGACAAAAGATTTCTTCATACGAAAGGAACTGTAAAAAAATATGAATCACAGCCGCCATGGCAGGGAAGGAACAACCATCAGCTTCTGCTCATATATCGTTATCATTCTGACACTGTTGCTCTCTATGACGGCGGCAGTGACGCCTGCATTCGGGAAATCCACCCATGAAACGTTTTTCGCCGGCACCGACTATGAACTGAATGTATACAGAATTCAGGGAAAGACGGCAGGTAAAACTATCCTTATCATCGGAGGGATTCAGGGAGACGAACCGGGAGGGTTTCTGTCCGCAGATTTATACGCAGACATGCGGCTGGAAAAAGGAAACCTCATCGTTGTGCCCCGGGCCAACTTCTATTCCATTCTCCTCAACCAACGCCAGGTCAATGAAGACATGAACCGCAAGTTCTCGAAGACATCGCAACGAAACTTCGAGACGCATGTTGTCACCATTCTCAAGGGGCTCATTGAGGAAAGCGACTGCCTTCTGAACCTTCATGACGGATCGGGATTCTATTCGGAAACATGGCAGAACGACATGAGAAACCCCATGAGGTTCGGACAGTCCATCATCGCTGACTGCGAAGAGTACAATGATCCGAAGACTGGCTCGGTGATTAACCTTGGGGACATGGCACGAAAAGTAATCGAAGAAATCAACAAGAATATCCAGAGCCCTCAATTTTTTTTCAAATTCAACAACCATAAAACCAATGATGCAACAACCCTTCATCCGGAACAGCGGAAGTCGGCTACCTATTACGCCCTTTTCACCTGCGGAATTCCCGCCTTCGGAATCGAATCAAGCAAGACGCTCCCCCTCGATAAAAGAATTCTCCATCACAAACTGGCCGTCAACTCGTTCATGAAGATGTTTGATATCCAGCCTGAGATTCCCGGGATCACCATGGAAAAACCGACCATGAAATATGTCGTCGCCCAGGTCAATGATCAAACCCCGATTGTCATCGCCGATGGAGAGACATTGGATATTGTCAAGGGTGACACCATCAAAATAACGAACATCGAGGGGAATTACCAGAGAGGCTACACAGTAGACATAGAAGGATACGGATCCATCAACGATCTCCATAAACCATTCTCCATCATGGAAGAGACTCGTGTTGTCGTCCGAAAGGATCACAGCATCTGCGGGAACATCGCCATCTCCCTCCAAGGCAGAGGAAAGTCACCCCATGCCATAACGAAAACTCCCCGCGTCGTTTACTTCAAATGCAGAATTAATCGAAAAGACGTCTATTTCCCCAATGGCACCCATGTTGACATCCTGAAGGGGGACCAGATCGAACTTGTTGACGTCAGCACGTTCCCCGAGTCATGCCCGGGACTGTCCGTCAATCTCAAGGGATTTGTTCCCGATGGACCCGTTAATGAAGGCGAGGACCGTGGCCACATCGTCAATACCGACAGAGACCTCTGGACGCGCTACTCACTCTATAACAAAGGACGGATCTACCAGGCCGTCGTCATGAAAGACGAAAAGCAGGTCATCGGGCGGCTGTTCTTCGACATTGCCGATCCCTCTTTCCAGTACATCGTTTTTCAGATAAACAGCGGCGTCAAGCGATGCTTCTTCCCGAACGATACGATCACTATCAGTCAGGATGATTCGATAAAACTGATAGACATAAAGACCAATGTGCCGCAGAATTTTAACGTCACCACCTGGCTGAATGGAAGTGACTTCAAGCTTCCCCTTCAGGTGGGAAGTTCCATTGATGGGAAAACGGTCCACGATAACGGCAGTCCATGCGAAATATTCGTTACGAGGGGAGAGATGAAAATCGGGCGGATCGCGCTCGATATATCGGGCAGGCAATTGGCCCGGTCAAGCCGATGCAACGGTCAGTGACGTGCACAACGCGACAGCGGGGATTGTATCTGTTGAAAAAAAGCGGAAAGAACATTTCAATCATCAACAAAGACTGCCACATGGAAGGCATATTTGATGTCAAAGGGCATCTTATCGTGGCGGGCACCCTCACGGGAAGGCTGAACGCCGAGACAGTCATAACAGAAGCAGGAAGCGTAATAAGGGCCGATATTACGGCAACATTTATGACCATTGCGGGGGAATTCCACGGCGAGATCACCACAAGAGAAACCCTTACGCTCCTGAAGACATCGGACGTCAGAGCATGCATACGGTGCGGCAAGCTCGTTATCCAGGAAGGGTGCACCATTAATGGAAAAATCTGCCCCCTCCCCCCCCGCTTACAATCGGATCACGATCATCAGACCGGCCTCTTACCGAACGTCCCCGAACAAGAACAACCAGATGAAAGCACCGACAGTGTTTCACCCAGTTGAGGGAGGCCACGCCCGGCATGAATGACAAACGACGGAAACTTGCGACAATCGGGGGAGGAAGCGGACAGTTCTCCCTCCTGTTCGGTTTGAGGGATATCGACTTCATCGATATTACGGCCATCGTTTCGATGGTCGACAGCGGCGGGAGTACCGGCAGGCTGCGTGACGAACTGGGCATCCTGCCGCCCGGCGACCTCCTTAAGTGTGTCCTCGCCCTGTCGCCGCACCGCGATATGGTGAGGGCTATCCTGTTGAAACGATTCAGCGGTGACGGACGTCTGCAGGGGCACAACGCGGGAAATATGCTCCTCACCATGCTGGCGGAATATACGGGCGATTTTTCTGCCGGTGTCAGGGCGCTCGCTGAAATTCTGGATGCCCGTGGTACCATACTGCCCGTCACGGTGGACAAAGCGACGCTCGTTGCGGAGCTGACCGACGGGAACCGCGTCTACGGTCAGAGCGCGATCGACATACCCCGTGACACACAGCGGGAACGGATCAGGGATATCTATCTCGTTCCCCACCATCATGACTCCATATCGGTTTATCCTCCTGTTATTGAAGCCATCACCTGCGCCGACTACATCGTCATCGGTCCCGGCGACCTGTACACGAGCATCGTCCCCAACCTCATCGTTCCCGGCGTAAAAGAGGCATTCCGGCAAACAAAGGCAGCGGTGCTGTACGTCGTCAATATCATGACAAAGTTCGGAGAAACCCACAATTTCAGTGGATTCGATTTCGTCAAAAAGGTTGAAGAATACATAGGAAGAAACGTCGACGGGGTGATCTACAACACCACCAGGCCGAATCAGAAGATACTCAAACAATACCGTCAGCAAAGGGCAGAGTTCGTCGAAATTGAAGATTATGGCGAGGTATGGGGAAGTCGAACCGTCTATGCAAGGGACCTGATGAGCACAGCCGGCGGTATTGTACGTCACGACTCGAAAAAACTGGCGTCCCTCATTTCCAGAATTGTCTCCTCTCGTATGTCTGCTCCATGATCTTCGTCCCCTGACGCAGTAATAACCGGCGGCAGACGGGGAATTGAAGCTCCCCGCAACAAGTTGCGGGGAATGCGCTCGCTGTTCAGTTCATCCCGTTTCATCATCAATGTTCGATCGACAATGAAAGCCTGCATCGCCTGGCAGAACGGAAACGCGCGGCGACGGATGCCGTTCAGCCGGCAGTTTCCGCGCCACTATGAATATCCAGAGCTGAGAAACAAGCATACCGAAGAGCATCAACCCGCACCCCGACATCTGCCGGGGGGACATGGTCTCTCCCAGCAGGGCCCAGCCGCCGAGGGCGGCAAATACCGATTCGAGGCTGAGAATAATAGCGGCATGGGCGGGATGAGCCCGTCGCTGGCCTATGACCTGGAGGGTATACGCGATGCCCACAGACATAACTCCTCCGTAGAGGAGGGGAACGGCGGCCCGCAAAATACCATCCCTCGTAACGGGCTCATACAGAACTGCAACGATCAGGCTGAGGAGTGAACAGGCACCGTATTGAATAAACGCCAGCCGGAATGAATTCATCTTCGGCGAGAGCCAGCCGATGATCAGGACATGAGCGGCAAAGAAAACAGCACAGAAAAGGACAAGCACATCACCGAAAGCAATGGTAAACTGCTGAGAAATGCTTAGGAAATAGAGGCCTGCCGAGGCAAGGACCGCTCCGACCCATGTCCCTGCCGTTGTCCGCTGTCCCCAAAAGAGCGCGAGCAGCGGCACGATGATGACATACAGGCCGGTAATGAATCCTGCTTTGCCCGCCGTCGTATAAACGAGGCCCACCTGCTGGAGCGATGCGCCTGCGAACAGCATCAGCCCGGCGGTAGCACTGCCGATAAGAAGGGTGACCCTTCCAACCTTTTCGCCTGTCCGGGGTTTATGATTTCTTTCATTTTTTCCGACAATGAGGGGGAGCAGTACGCCACAGCCGAGGGCAAAACGAATCCCGTTAAAAAGAAAGGGGCCGATATAATCCATACCGACCCGCTGGGCAACGAAGGCGAATCCCCATATGATTGCTGTGGTAAGCAAAATCGTATCCGATTTGAATGTCTCGGTGTTCATTAACCTCCACATAAAAGGCCTTGGGCTAAGGGCTCAAGGCTAAAGGAAAAAACAAACAAATTCAGACAACGGGAAAGACTCGTTTGGAGTCTCTTTAACCCTTCGCCTATTTACGTTTTACGATATCCGATATCCGTTTTACGTTTTACGATTTACGCTTACCCATTTCCCCTTCCCCGGCCTACTGCGTATCCTCCGATACGGCACCTGCCGCGGGAAGATAGAACCGCTGAGCGTAATCCTTGACCATGCGATCTGCGTTGAAGCGCCATCCCAGGCTCTGTATCGCATGTTTCATCATCCTGACCCAATGATGGGGGGTTCCACTTTCGTTTCTGTCATAATAAAGAGGTATGATTTCTTTTTCGAGCGCTTCATAGAGATAGTCTCCGTCCCGTTGGTACTGGATCGTTTCTTCGTTATGCATTCCTCCATGGCCGATGGCAAATCCATTTCGCCCGTCATATGCTTCGTTCCACCAGCCATCAAGAACCGACAGGTTCAACCCGCCGTTGAGAACAACCTTCTGGCCGCTTGTCCCGCACGCTTCGAGAGGCCGCCGGGGATTGTTCAGCCAGACATCAACGCCTTGAACAAGATGGCGGCCCACATTGTAATCGTAATCCTCGACAAAAACGATTCTGTTCCGGCAGGCGGGATCATGGCTGTACCGGACGATTCGCTGCAGCAACTGTTTGCCTGAATCGTCCCGGGGATGCGCCTTGCCCGCGAAAACGATCTGAATCGGCCGGCGCGAATCTCCGATGAGCCTGGCAAGGCGGTCGGGCTGAGACAAAATAAGATCCCCCCGTTTGTACGTTGCAAACCGCCTGGCACAGCCGATGGTCAGGATATCAGGATCAAGGATCTGGTCGATCTGCTTGAGAATCTCCTTTTGTCCCAAGCGCTGTGCCTGTCGCTGCAACCTGCGACGGACGAAACGGATGAGACGCATCTTCAGGCTCTGGTGGGTTTCCCACAATTCTCCATCATCGATATCTTTGATTTTTTCCCATACCTCGGTGTGAACCATCCGCGTCGCCCAATCCTGGCCGAGGCGGGTCTCAAACAACTGATTCATCTGGGGGGAGAGCCACGATAACACATGCACCCCGTTGGTGATATGCCCGATGGGAACTTCCAACTCGGGCCGTTCCGGCCAGAGGGGATGCCACATCAAACGGCTCACCCCGCCGTGTATCGACGAGACACCATTCGCCCGGCATGCGTTCTTCAGGGCTAAAACGGTCATACAGAAGGGCTCCGTTGTATCTCCGGGATTGACCCGCCCCAGTGCCATGAACTCGTCATGGTTCAGTCCAAGTTTTTCCCTCATGATGCCGAGATGCTCTTCCATAAGATCCCCCGGAAAGCGGTCGTGGCCCGCGGCTACCGGAGTGTGCGTCGTGAAAACGGTGTACAGTGAAACCCGTCGCCGCGCTCTGTGGAAGGGAATCTGGTCATACGCCATAACTCTTCGGATCTCTTCAAGTATCGCAAACGCGCTGTGCCCTTCGTTCAGGTGAAGGACTCCCGGGTAAATATTCAGCGCCTGGAGGATTCGGGCGCCGCCGATGCCGAGAAGCAGTTCCTGCCGGATACGCAGCCGCTCATCGCCCCCATAGAGCCGGGATGTCAAACAACGATCGTCCGCCGTGTTTCCCTCTATATTGGAATCGAGAAGCATCAGGCGAATTCTGCCCACCTGCACCTCCCATACCCTGGCCAGCAACGACCCGCTTCGAGCATCGATCTGGATAATCAACGGCTCACCGCCGGCATCTTTCACAGGAGATGCCGGTGAGAGGGCGATATCAAGGGCGGCGTAGTCCTCCTCCTGCCAGCCGTCGCCGTTGAGGCGCTGCTTGAAATAACCCTGATCGTAAAGGAGCCCGATCCCGATCAGCGGGATACCCAGATCGGACGCACTCTTGAGATGATCGCCGGCGAGAATTCCCAGACCGCCTGAATAGATGGGCAGTGATTCATGAAGGCCGAACTCTGCTGAAAAATAGACAACGGGCCTGCTGCGGAGGTTGCCGCAGTGTATGTTCCCCCACGTTTTCTCCTTATTCAGGTATTCGTTCAGCCGCCGGAAGGCATAATTGATTCGACTGTGGAGCACGAGCTCGGCTGCCCTTTGTTCCAGTTTTTCCGGTGTGACCCGAGACAGAAAGGCTATCGGATTATGGTCAACTTCCCGCCACACCTGCGGATCGAGGTCGGTAAATATGCTGATAACCTCAGGATGCCACGTCCACCAGAGATTGCGGGCCAATACGCTGAGCCGTTCATGAAGACTGCTGATCTCATCTTTCATATGCACCCCCTTTGGGCCCGTTATGCACGAGCGCTCCATGTCCGAAAGTTATAGCAGTTACTATGGAATATTCAAGTAAAAACAAATCATTCTGCCTTTTACCTCAGAAAATATTTTATGTGTCCAGTGCTGACCATCACACTTTTCGATGGCGATCCGTTGATTTTATATTGAGTTGAACAGACAAAATATACTACAAGTTACTTGTCGAACATGACAAAGAAACCGGGGTGCTGTGATCGAATAGCAACGGTCACCGCCAACGAATGGATAGTGCATACAATCGTCGAAAAGAGGTACGAGAGATGTCGCTTCATGTTTTAGCAGGCAAGCCGGCCCCTCCTTCCATGCTCATCAACGTTCCGCAGGTTGTGAGCAGCTATTATCGTTTACACCCGGACATAGCGGATCCCGCTCAGTCAGTTGCATTCGGAACCTCGGGGCACCGCGGTTCCTCGCTGAGAAAGAGTTTTAATGAGACCCATATTGTCGCCACGACACAGGCGATATGCGATTACAGGAAGGAACGGGGCATTACCGGCCCCCTGTTCATAGGGAAAGATACCCATGCCCTCTCAGAACCGAGTCATGCAACGGCGCTTGAGGTACTCGCCGCCAATGGCGTCGTTGTTATGGTTCAGAAAGATTCGGGGTACACCCCGACCCCGGTCATTTCGCATGCCATTCTTACCCACAACAGGGGAAAAACAACGGGCCTCGCCGACGGGATCGTCATTACTCCCTCTCACAATCCTCCCGACGACGGCGGCTTTAAATACAATCCTCCTCACGGGGGTCCCGCCGACGTGAATGTAACGGAATGGATCGAGGGCAGAGCCAACGACCTTATAAGGCACGACAACAAAGAGGTAAAACGTATGCCCTACGAACGGGCCATACAAATGGAAACCTGTCACGAAATGGACTACATACTCCCCTATGTCAACGACCTCACTACCATCATCGACATGGATGCCATTCGGTCGAGCGGTATAAAGATCGGCGTCGACCCCCTGGGCGGCGCTTCGGCGCCATACTGGCACCCCATTGCCGAAGTGCACAACCTCGATATTCACGTTGTCAATCCCGTTGTCGACCCAACATTCGGGTTCATGACCGTCGACAAAGACGGAAAGATCAGGATGGATTGTTCCTCCCCCTATGCCATGGCGGGGCTGATCAGATTGAAGGATTCGTACAACATCGCTTTCGGGAATGACCCGGACGCCGATCGACACGGCATCGTCACCGGAAGCGCAGGCCTGATGAACCCCAACGCCTACCTCGCCGCGGCCATTTATTACCTGTTTCAGCACCGGCCGGGCTGGAGCGATCGTGCGGTCATCGGGAAAACCCTCGTGAGCAGCGGCATGATCGACCGTGTGGCTCAGCGGTTGAACCGTGGAGTTTCCGAAGTCCCGGTAGGATTCAAATGGTTTGTCGAAGGCCTGCTCGACGGATCGTACGGATTCGGCTGCGAAGAGAGCGCCGGGGCCTCATTCCTTCGAAAGGATGGAACGGTCTGGACAACCGACAAAGACGGGATCATCATGAATCTCCTGGCGGCTGAAATGACCGCGGTCATGGGGCGTGATCCCGGCGAACTCTATGACGAATTAACAGAGCAGCTTGGAACGCCCTTTTACGAAAGGCTCGACGTGCCGGCGACACCGGACCGGAAAGCACTGTTGAAAAAACTCACGGCAGGCAATATCCATGCGTCAACGCTGGCAGGTGAACCCATACTGGCCGTCCAGACGGAGGCGCCGGGGAATAATGCATCCATCGGCGGTGTGAAGATCGTATCGCAGAACGGATGGTTCGCCGCCAGGCCGTCGGGAACTGAAGATATCTATAAAATCTATACGGAAAGCTTTAAAAGCAGGGAACACCTGTCCCGAATACGGGAAGAAGCGATCGCCATTGTTGACGAAGTATTCAAATCTCACGGTTTATGACATACAAAGCGAAGGGTGTAGGGCGTAGGGTGTAGGGGGATTTTGTGAATTGAATAGGTCAAGACATGGGTAACACGTTTTTCGGTTTCCGTTTTCCGTTTTTCGGTTTTCGGTTTCCGGTTTCCCCATTTTCTATTTTCCAATTCCCGTTTTCCGATATACGTTTTCTGTTATCCGAATCCCCATTTCCCAATTCCCATTTCCCAAGGATGCGACTGCGGCAACCGTCGATTATACGTAAAGGCGACTTTATTCTTGACACGAACACCACTTTTTTATACTCATCATGCGTTTATACTTTATTTCCTCATAAATGTGTTTTCAAATACAATAAAAAGGAGTGTGGAAGATGAAGATCATAAAGTACTGTGCGCTGATTGGTGTCGTGATGGCCGTTCTCCTGCCGATGAACACAATGGCGGCAAAGCCCGTTGTTATCGGCCTTCAGGGGCCGATCACCGGTTCATGGGCCTATGAAGGCCAGATGGCAAAGCAATCCTGTGAAATAGCCGCCGCATTGATCAACCAGAAAGGGGGTATTCTGGGAGGAAGAATGGTGGAAGTAAGGGTCGTCGATGATGCGGGTGAACCGAAAACGGGCGCCCTGGCGGCACAACGGCTGGTAACGCAGAAAGATGTTGTCGCTTCCATCTCTACCTACGGATCGTCCATCTGCGAACCGGCCTCCACAATTTACGAAAAGTTCAAAAAGGTAAATATCGGTTACGGCGTCACCGCCGTCCGCCTTACCCAGCGGGGATATAAATATTTCTTCCGTACCTGCGGACGCGACGATTCACAGGGGCAGTTTTTCGCCGATTCCGTCCCGGCAAAATTCAATGCCACGAGAATCGCCATCATGCACGATAACACGGCCTTTGGAAAAGGACTGGCGGAAGATACAAAGCGGGCCTTGCAGCCCATGATCGATTCCGGCAAGGTGAAACTGGTCTACGATGACGCCGTCACCCCCGGAGAAAAGGACTTCCGTGTTCCCCTTACCAAACTCCGTGAAACAAAACCGGAAGTCTGGTACTTCACCGGATACTATGCGGAAGCGGCCCTGCTGGTTAACCAGGCCCGTGAAATCGGCATCACGTGCCCCTTTGTGGGAGGGAACGCCGCCATTAACGATGAATTCGTCAAGATTGCCGGTCTGAAGATCGCCCAGGGGTGCTACATGACAAACGAACCACTCCCCGCCGACCTTCCCTATGAAAAAGCAAAGGAATTCCTCAAGGCCTACAAAGACAAATATGGTGAAATCCCCTCAAGTCCGTGGCCTATCTATGCCGCCGATGCGCTGAATATCATCGCCTATGCCGTTGATAAGACTGGTTCGACGAACTCCGACGTCCTCGCCGATTACCTGCGGAACAAAGTTGACGGCGCCCCTGGCATCACCGGGCCGATCGGTTTCACCGAACAGGGAGACCGCGAGGGTGTCCCGTTCTATCTGTACGTCGTTGACGAACAGGGCAATATCGTCGTTTCCAAATAACAGGAATACGACCAATGTAATATGTTCATTGAAGGGATTCGGGTACGCCCGAATCCCTTCATTAATCGATTACTCATACGGATCAGGCATGAACGCATCGATTCGCCGCGTCACTGCGTATAAGGTAATGTTGAGATAAGAGTCCATGGAAGTTTTTCTCGAACAATTAATTAACGGTCTGACGATCGGTTCTTTTTACGCGCTCATCGCGCTCGGGTATTCCATGGTCTACGGAATCCTCAAGCTCATTAATTTCGCCCACGGAGATTTCTTTACCCTGGGGTCGTACGTGGGATATACATTCCTTGTTTTCGGATCATCATTCATCACGGCCCACTTCGGGCTGTGGGGCGGCCTCATGGCCGCCATGATCATCGCCGCCGTCTGTGTCGCCGTTGTCGGCGTCGTCGTCGAGCGTGCTGCGTATCGGCCGATCTATCCGGCAGGCCGCCTCCCCGCCGTCGTTTCGGCGCTGGGAGCATCCATCTTCATTCAAAACGCCATCATGGTTATCTGGGGCCCTCGGTACCAGGCATATCCCGCCTCTCTTATCCCCAATATTCATATCCAACTGGGGGGACTCCACATAACCGTGCTGCAGATCGTTATTCTGACCATGTCCTTCATGCTCCTCGGCATCCTTTACTGGATCATTCAGAAAACAACCTTCGGGGCCGCCATAAGGGCGACGGCCCTTGATAAAGATACGGCATCCCTCATGGGAATCGATTTTAATAAGGTAATATTCTTTATTTTTACCCTCGGCCCGGCCCTCGGCGCCATTACGGGCGTCATGGTCGGCATGTACTACCGGCAGATCAGTTTCACCATGGGCTGGAACTACGGCCTGAAGGCATTCACGGCAACGATCCTGGGCGGCATCGGAAACCTCCCCGGGGCGATGTTCGGCGGATTGATCCTGGGAGTCCTGGAAATGCTGGGAGCGGCCTACATCTCGGCGGCGTGGAAAGACGTGTTTGTCTTTCTGATTCTCATCATGGTCCTGATCTTCCGTCCCACGGGGCTCTTCGGAGAAAAAGTAGCGGAAAAAGTGTAATGATTCAAGAAGCCAAACGCATGGGAAGGGAGGGGTTCTTCGGTTCCCAAAGCCTTTTTTTTGCAACCTTGACCCTGTTCATCATGTACCCCTTCGTGGTGAGCGATTATTATATCGACGTCGCTTTTTTCTTCGGCATTTATGCGCTCCTTGGCCTCAGTCTCAATATTGTTCTGGGAGAAGTCGGATTATTTGACCTGGGACACGCCGGTTTTTATGCCATCGGAGCATACACCACAGCGATTCTCAATACAAAATTCGGTATTCCGGTTCTCATCCTCCTGCCCATCAGCGCAGCAGCAGCCGCCCTTTTTGCCTATGTGGTATGCTCGCCGATCATTCATCTTCGAGGTGACTATCTCTGCATCGTAACGATAGGGATGGGAGAAATAGTCAGAATAGCCCTCATCAATAATCCCTTTGATCTTACGGGAGGACCAAATGGAGTGTACGGCATCGATTTCCCCTCTTTCGGTGGTCCCTTCGTCATCGATTCGTCCATCGAATACTATTTTCTCATCTGGATCGTCGTCGCGCTGAGCATATACGGTCTCATACGACTGCAGAAATCCCACATAGGACGGGCATGGAACTATATCAGAGAGGATGAGGTGGCGGCAGGGGCCAGCGGTATCGATGTGCGGTACTATAAACTCCTGGCATTCGTTCTCGGCGCCGCCCTGGCGGGCGTTGCCGGAAATATCTACGCCAGCAAGCTCATGTGCGTTTCCCCCGAAAGTTTTACCTTCTGGGAATCCTGCCTCATGTTCTGTATCGTTCTCATCGGCGGCATGGGATCGATTCCCGGTGTCCTCATCGGTGCGGCCTTTATCAGCCTCTTTCCCGAGATATTCAGGCCGTTCGCCATGTACCGGATGTTGATCTTCGGCACGGTCATGATCCTTCTGATGATGTTCAGGCCCGGAGGCGCGTGGCCCCGGAAGCGCGGCGCCGCCGAGCATCCCCCACTCCATCCTGGAAAGGAAGGCATCGATGGCTGATTCCGCTCTCCGAAGCTCACATCCCGTGGTCCTCGAAACACAGAACCTGACGAAGATGTTCGGAGGGCTGACCGCGGTCAACGCATTCGATGCCCAGGTCCACAGAGGAGAGATATGCAGCATCATCGGACCAAACGGCGCCGGGAAAACAACGGTGTTCAACGCCGTGACAGGAATTTACACCCCTGAGAAAGGCCGTATTGTTTTTAACGGAAACGACATCACCGGCCATAAACCGCACCATATCGTTGCCGCCGGCATTGCCCGCACATTCCAGAATATCCGTCTTTTCCCCACGATGACCTGCATGGAAAACATCATGGCGGGGCATCACTGCAGGATTTCATCGGGGCTGTGGGGCACACTCTTCAGATCGTCCGGGCAGAAACGGGAGGAAGAGGAAACAAGAAGCATTGCGGAATCGAGAATCAGACAGGTTCGGCTCTGGGACTATCGCCATGAGCTGGCAAGAAACATCGCTTACGGAAGCCAGAGGATGGTTGAAATTGCACGGGCGCTCGCGACGGATCCAACACTCCTGGTGCTTGACGAACCGAGCAGCGGCCTGAATCCCAGAGAGACGGAAGAACTGATGGAATTTCTCACCGGATTGATCAAAGAGGAAGATATAACAATCCTGCTGATCGAACATGATATGAACGTGGTTATGGGTATTTCCGACTGGGTCATCGTCATGGACGAAGGCAGGAAAATCGCCGAAGGCGGACCGGATCAGATATACCATAACCCTCGAGTCATCGAAGCCTATCTCGGCAGTGATGACAGGCAGGCACACCAGGAATAACGACCATGGCTCCACTTCTCGTTGTTGAAAATCTTCATGTCTCATACGGCGCGGTCGAAGCACTCAAGGGAATCTCCCTCTACCTTGATGAAGGCGAAATAGCCTGCGTCCTCGGTGCCAACGGGGCCGGCAAATCAACGCTTCTCAAAGCAATTTCAGGTCTTATACCGATCACAAAGGGAAAGGTCTTTTTCAAAAGAGACGAATTGAATCACGTGCCGTCATACGAAATCGTAGAGAAAGGCATCTCCCAGTCGCCGGAAGGAAGAAAAGTCTTCTCAACCCTTACGGTAGAAGAAAATCTCAACCTTGGAGGGTACTCCCGACGACGCTACAAGAATGAAATAAACGAAGCAAAAGAACGGGTCTTTGTCCTGTTCCCCATCCTCAGCAAGAGACGGCGACAGCTCGCCGGAACGCTTTCCGGCGGCGAGCAGCAGATGCTGGCGATCGGGCGGGCCTTGATGAGTTCGCCGCAGTTACTGCTCCTTGATGAACCGTCCCTCGGGCTGGCCCCTATACTGGTTAATCAGATATTCGACATAATACGGGAAATCAACCAGCAGGGAACGACCATACTGCTTGTTGAACAGAATGCCCATAAGGCCCTTGGAATCGCCCGAAATGGGTATGTCCTTGAGAACGGTGCCCTGTCAACCAGCGGATCCGCGGAAGAACTGACATCAAATCAGAAAATTCAAGAGGCATATCTCGGGGGCACTGCGCTCAAGAATTACAGAAAACCATAAGTCAAACACTACGGAATCTTTCTCTGTTTTTTATAAGGGGATCATACCCTGGTTATCCCCTTCTTCATCACAGGCTGATTATTTTGACAAAACAGTTATTCACTGATAATGAATTGTTTTTCATACTATATGACGGTCAATGACAACAGGACATACCGCCAAAGGCTGGTTTCACATGCTCGATAACCATAAGCGGAACATTAATTATCTAAGGGTATCGGTGACTGATCGCTGTAACCTCCGGTGCGTCTACTGTATGCCGAAAGAAGGACTGTCTCAACTGGGACACAGGGACATTCTGAGTTACGAAGAAATTTTGAGGGTCGTTGAAGTTGCCATTAAAACAGGAATTGCGAAGGTCAGGGTAACCGGTGGAGAACCCCTGGTGCGGAGGGGTATCGTCGAGTTCATGGCACTGCTTAAAGATATGGAGGGCCTCCGGGATATTTCCATGACAACGAATGGAATACTTCTCGAAAAATACGCGAAGGACCTCTACGAGAGCGGCATTAAAAGGATTAATGTAAGCCTTGACTCGCTGGATTCCGAAAAATACCGAAAAATCACAAGACAGGGCGAGTTATCCCGGGTCCTTCAGGGAATCGCAAAAGCGGAACACATCGGATTTTCTCCCATTAAAATCAACGTGGTCGCCATAGATGGATTCAATGATGATGAAATAGTGGACTTCGCCAAGCTTACCATGACGAAACCCTACCAGGTGCGATTCATCGAGTATATGCCCATAGGGCCGGCGTCCCTGGAAAACGGATTCCGGTCTCTTTCCAATGATGTTATTATGGACAGGATCAACCACGTTATCCCCATCGAGCCACTGGGAGAAAACGGAGGAACCGACGGACCTGCCCGGCTGTACAAAATGAGGGGGGCCGTGGGAACAATCGGTTTCATCAGCGCCATAAGTCACCAGTTCTGCCAATCGTGCAATCGGCTCCGACTCACGGCCGACGGTAAGCTCCGGGCATGCCTGCTCATCGATAATGAAGTAGACGTTAGATCACCGTTGCGTAATGGCTGCACCGATTTAGAACTGGAAGAAATCATTAAATATGTTATCATAAACAAGCCTCTGCACGGCGGCATCAGGTGTCATAAGAACCAGCGGAAAAACTGTACGCGTACAATGTCGTCAATAGGAGGATAGGCAGGATACTGATGACGGCAACTATCGCAGCACCACGGGTGCCGCTGTAATGCAATGTCATTAAATATTAAAAAACGGTATCCTCCGCAGAAAAGATTTCATGAAGACAGATCACATGAGTCTTCTTATGAGCATCAGGCCCTGAACTCTCAGACAACGAGTGTCACAGGATCGTGCCATGATCTTCGATGAAAAAACGGTACAGGCGTATGATGAATGGCTGAGGTCTCCGGCGGGTTATTATATCGCGGGGAGAAAACAGAAGCTGATTCTGGATCTCCTTGCGCTGCGTGAGGGAGAAACTGTCCTTGATGTTGGATGCGGGACCGGACAGTTTCTCATGGTGTTCAGGCGTCACGGCTGTGAAGTCGCCGGAATCGATCCGTCTCAGGCCATGATCGATGTAGCTCGGAAGAAACTCGGCCACCGGGCAGACCTCTATCGTGGGGACCTTCATGACCTGCCCTTTTCCGACAATGACTTTGATGTCGTCTCCATTATTACCTCCCTCGAGTTCTGTGAGGACCCGGAAAAGGTTATCGCGGAAGCATTTCGTGTTGCCCGCAATCGAATCGTTATCGTCTTTATCAACAGATACTCGCCGGCAATGGGACATCGGAAAGAAGATCCGATTGTTCGTCATGCCCTCCGTACATTCGGAATCTGGGAAATGAAACGTCTTGTTACCACGGCATTCACGTCAATGCATGTCCTATGGGGAAGTGTCATATTTCTTCCCTTTTGGTGCTACCCTTCGTTTTCGGTGGTCGAAGAACGGATCCCGATCCCCAGGAACCCTCTGGGTTTCTTTGGCGCATGTCTGTTCCCCGTTGTTTACACCCATCACACCATACAGCATCCTTTAAAAAGTTCTCTGGCCGTCGATGTTCGCAATGGCCGTCATGTGCCGGGAACCGCCCGGGAGATGAAACGATGATTCGAGAAGCCATGTTATATGAAACGATGGGAACGAAGAAGGTCCGTTGCAACCTCTGCGCTCACCGATGTACGATCGGACCGTCGAAAAGGGGAATCTGCGGCGTCCGCGAAAACCGTGACGGCACATTGTACACTCTTGCCTATGGCACCATCATCGCTCAGAACGTCGATCCCATCGAGAAAAAGCCGCTTTTTCACGTCTATCCCGGTTCAAAATCCTTCTCCATCGCTACGGTGGGATGCAATTTCAGGTGCACCTTCTGCCAGAATAACGAAATTTCTCAGATGCCCCGAGAATCGGGCAGAATCATGGGCTCCCCCGCTTTACCTGAGGATGTCGTCAGCCGCGCCCTCACGTCTGGATCAAAGACCATCGCCTATACCTACACGGAACCAACCATATTTTTTGAGTACGCCCTTGATATCGGGAAATCCGCTCATGCGAAAGGAATCAGGAATGTCTTCGTTACGAACGGATACATGAGCGCCGAAGCCCTTAATGTAATTTCACCGTTCCTCGACGCCGCAAATGTAGACCTGAAATCCTTCAGTGACGACTTTTACAAAAAATACTGCGGGGCGCGGTTACAGCCTGTTCTCGACAGCCTGAAACGAATGAAAGAGCAGGGAATCTGGCTCGAGATAACGACGCTCATTATTCCATCCCTCAATGACAGCGATGAAGAACTCAAAGACATTGCCCGATTTATCGCTTCTCTCGGGTCGGATACTCCCTGGCACATAAGCCGGTTCCATCCGCACTACGAGATGACCCACCTGCCGTCAACGCCGGTAAAAACACTCCACAAGGCGGCCCGGTTCGGCGCAGAGGCGGGGTTGAAATATGTTTACACGGGAAACGTACCGGGAGACCGACAGGAGAGCACCTTTTGTTCCAACTGTGGAAACAAACTCATCGACCGATATGGATTTCATATTAATGAGCTGAATCTTGATGGATCTAAATGCCCTCGATGCGGGACACCTCTTCATGGTATCCTCGGCTGAACAGGTAGAACGAGATAATAAATAACGATTATATGGATAGGAAAAGGATGTAATGGCAAACGTCTTCATTTTTACCGTCAACGACGAACCCGCCGGGAGACGGTTCAGCATGACTATACAGAACGGGTATGATATGGGGCAGCTCCTGTCCCACATACAGGATGAATCACACAGAGATGCTCTAGAGCAAATGTATGCCGGCGGAAAATGCTACCTCTGGGGAGAGGCGGAGGAAAGCGGAAAAACGCGATCCGAATGGGAAATCATGTGTGAAGGAGACCTCGCACTCGGTTATAGTGAAAACGCTATTATATCCGTATCACGCGTCATGTATAAAATGGACGACCCTGCACTGGCAGATCATCTGTGGGGAAAAGATGATGGCACGTCTTTCCGTCTTATTTTTTTTATGACTATGCCGCATCTCTGCAACGTTGAGATCGTACCCAGGATGCTTACCTATCTCGATCCGCCCTATGACAACCTGTCACGCGTCGGACCCGATAAGCTGAGAAACATACTTACTCACTATATATCTCTGGAAGACTTTGCCCGGCTTCTTTTCGGGGAGGATTTCCCCACCAGCCTCCGTCACTCGTTGTAGCCTGCAGCCGTTCCCTTGTACCTTCCCTCTGTCATTTCGAACGCATGTGAGAAATCTTGTGTTTATGAAGAAGCCACGCAGAACTAAGATTTCTCAGTCGCTTCACTCCTTCAAAATGACACTTTCTACCTCATGGTGTTTGCGAGACCATCAAATGTGACCCTGATTTATTTTTCTTGACTTAGAATGAACATCAATCGTAATTTACATGCACAGAAAAAAGCACAGGAATTGAAATGAACAGGCGCGGAAAAGTAATGGTGGTGGATGATGAAGCGACTATTCGTGAAGTATTATCGAGCTATCTGGAAAAAATGAATTATTCCGTTGAGACGGCCGAGGACGGTGAGGATGCCCTTAAAAAATTTAGAAAAGGGGACTTCGACCTTATCATTTCTGACCTGTCGATGCCAAAAATTGATGGCCTGGAACTGCTGAAAAGGATCCGGGTCATTGATAAAGATGTTATCTTTCTCATGATTACCGGATATCCTTCGATTGAGACAGCGGTAGACGCCATAAAGAAGGGCGCGTATGACTATCTTACCAAACCCTTTCACATGGAAGATATTAAATTGAGGATAGAAAGGGCCTTAGAAAAGCGCTTACTAAAAGAACGCCTGAAAACTGTCCAGGGACTGGCATGGGCTCTCGTGTTTTCAATTCCCCTGTGGCTGATTCTGGGAATTATCCTTGCGGCTCTCCTCCGGTAATCACCAGGGTATCCCGCATCAGCAGCAAATGAAGGGCCCTGCAATGTAATATCAGACCGTTAACAAGAATCAGTCATTGTGTGAACAGATAATTTTTCCAAAAGGGGAAAAGAGGGGGGGGATTTATGAAGCTGAGAAGGAGCTTGATACTTGCTGGTATCTTTCTGTTGTTCGCCGGGACCTTTGCTGCTGCAGAAGACTCGGATTATCTGTCAAAGAAAAATGCCGTGGGGGTAAGGATCGGGTATCATCTGTACGATAGTAACGACACCATCGATTACTGGCAGATGGACAAATCGGATTTTTCAAGTGCCATCGGAGAGATTACCTATGAACGATCATTGTCAAAACGTTTCGGTATAGATTTTTCCGTGGGTTTTTTCGAGACCGATGATAACTTTGACAGTTGTAAGCGAATCTCCGGTAGCGGCTATTATATAGATGTATATCCTCAGTCCAACACAAAAGTGCGCAATATCTTTTTTTCGCCGACCCTCAAAGTATACTTGTCGCTCAGTGACTCCGTGCTCTTATATGCAGGAGCGGGGCCTGACTATTGCTACTCGGAGGCAGAGTTTCAATGGAGGCTCGATGTCAACGATGGAACGACAACGTACGACCTGACCATTAACGAAACCGATAACAGACATTCCTTCGGGGCTCACGGACTTGTGGGAATTGAATACTACTTTTATAAAGACCCGAAAAGCCACGGTGCGTTTGATGCACCTGTCAGTTTATTTTTCGAATACAAATATGCCACCATCAACGTGGGTGATTTCGATGAAAAAGTGGTCGATAATATTCACGCCAACTCAGGCGTGAGTATTGGCAAGCATGATTGGAATGTGGGCGGCCACTATGTGTATGTCGGATTGCGCTGGCATTTCTAACGTTTCCGGTCCCCGCGGCTGTCCTCATTCATTGCGACAGGGCATGGTGCCCTGACATTCCTGCAACACGCCGCAGGTAGCGGCATACGGATCAGAAATGAGTCAGGAAGTGTTATGTTTAAAGAGATTCCGTGATAACTACTTACTAAAAACATCGCCAGGCAGGATAATTGTGAATTGCTATTACAGGATATCGCCGCCAATCGCAACATATATCCGTGAACATGAACTATTAAGAGGATGTGTCAGGATAACGCTGACCCCGATCATAACAACCATCAAATATCCGAAACTTGCGGGATTATCTATGCTCGGAGTGTTGCTGATCCTGTCGTATCAGCGGCGCCGAAAGGTTCAAGGGGACGGGTAACCAACGACGGTATAAGTGATTAGTGGTAAGTGGCGAGTGGTTATTAGTGACCACTAATCACTATTCACTACCCCCTACACCCTATCCCCTACCCCCTATATTGATGTCTGTAACTCCCTGCAAACATCAGATTCCCGCTTTCGCGGGAATGACATATCGGAAAGTTCATGCCTTTTTCCAAAGTCGTCAATTTTCTTGATATACCAATTCCCACTTCACATCCCGAATCATCTTTTATTTTCAAATTAAATATGTTAATTTTCTTTATTGAAAATTGCACATCGTGGTCTTTTTCGGAAGCGTCACGGGGCATGACAGTCTTTTCATAATAAGAGACCACTGACCAGTCACCATAATAAGGAGAGCCAACTATGACCTCGAAGCGATTCATAACATCTTTTGTCGTATTTATTCTTGCAATAGCCCTTGTGGCCTGCGGAAGCTCCGACTCAAAAAAAGCAAAATTCTATGAGAAAGGGATGGAACTCTACGCGAAGGGTGAGTACGGTAAGGCCGCGATAAACTTCGGCAACGCCGCGAAAATTGATCCTCAGTTTGCAGACGCTTACGCCATGATGGGCCAGTCACTCATGAAGCGAATGCAATTTAAACAGGCTTTCGGCGCCCTGACAAAAGCAGTTGAGCTGAAAGCGGACCTCTGGGATGCGCACGTAGCACTGGGTAATATCTACCTCGCCGGCCGTAAAAAAGATATGGCTTGGGAAAAAGTAAATCTGGTCCTGAGTAAAAATCCAAACCACCACGAAGCCTTGCTCTTAAAAGCAAATTGCCTTACCTCCGAAGGCAGATACGCCGAGGCACACCAAATTATCACCTCGCTTATCGATAAAGATCCCGACAACAACAACCTCTATCTCATACTGGCCACGATTCTGTTACGAGAGAAGAACCTGATAGGCGCGGAGAAAGCCCTGACAACACTTCTTCTAAAAGACGAGACGAATATACGGGGACATCTGCTGCTGGCGCAGATACTCGAGCATGAAAACCGCCTTCCCGAGGCCGAAAATGAATTAAAAATACTTGTCAGCCAGCAACCGGATAAAGATGAACCGAAGATCCTGCTGGCTCAATTTTACAACCGGACGAATAAAAAAAGTGACGCAGAAAAAATCCTCACCGATATGATCAACGCAAAGCCCCGGGAAATGCGACTACATCTCAACCTTGCCCGGTTTTATTTCGACAACAAACAATATGAACAGATGGTCGCGACATTACAGACCGTGATCAAGGATTTCCCCGGTCAATACGCGCCATACGATATACTTGCCCGGTATGAACTGGGGCAAAATAACAAAGACAAGGCTATCGAACTTCTTGAACAATACATGGCAAGCGCGAAATCAGGACCGGATATACTGAAAGCAAAGACGATGCTGGCGGGAATTCGATTTTACGAACGTAACTTCGACGAATCAATGAAACTGGTGAACGAAGTGCTGGCAGAAAATCCCAACGACGCAACGGGCCATACACTGAAAGGTGATCTTTTGGTTGCCCAAAAAGACTATGTCGGAGCAATTGCCGAATATCGTACGGTTATCAAGGATGAGCCGGAAAACACTTCCGTGCTTCTCGGCCTGGCCCGGACGCACCTTCTCAATAAGGAGCCGGAGATCGCCAAAGATACTTATAGAAGCATCCTCACCATAAATCCGAACACCGGCCCAGCCCTGCTCGCACTCGGCAATATGGCCCTTGATGAGAAAGATCTTGACACGGCCGACCGATATTTTTCACGCCTCCTGACAGTCGCGCCTGAGTCCCCCGTCCCTTATTACAAAAAGGGAATAGTAAAACAGCTTGAACAGAAAGGAGAGGAAGCGACGGTTCTCTTCGAAAAAGCTCTGGAAGCAAACATTGATTATACGCCGGCGCTCGTTCGGAGTCTTGATCCCCTGTTACAGGAAAAGAATGTGGATGAGGCAATCCAGCGTGTTGAGCGGCAACTCAAAAAAAGTCCTGAAAATCCTTCTTATTACATAGTTCTTGGAAAACTTTATGCCGTTAAAAAAGACTATGCAACGGCGGAAAAGAACTTTGAAAAAGCATACGAAATCAATCCGAACAGTCAACAGGCGCTGTTCAATCTTGCCCGGCTAGAACACTTAAAGGGGTCGCCTGACGAAGCCCTGGCAAACTATGAGAAAATGAGAAAGCTGAATCCCGATGATACTCGGATTCCCCTTCTTATGGCCATGACGATGGAACAGAAGGGCGAACCGAAAGAGGCGGCGGCGATTTATGAAGAAATTCTCGGTAAAACCCCCGATTCTCCCCTGGCGGCAAACAACCTTGCGTTCTACTACGCCGAATATGAACCGACAAAAGAAAATCTTGAAAAAGCCGAGAAAATAATGGCGCCGCTCCTGGAAAAATTTAAAAATGAACCGGCCATCGTGGATACCGGCGCCTGGGTCTTCTACCGAAAGGGCGATTATAAAAAGGCGGCTGATCTCATGACAAATATACAAGATAAAATTAAAAAAGTTCCTGCCATTAACTATCATGTGGGAATGATTCATCTCGGACTGGGAGATAAACCCACAGCGCAAGAACATCTCAAACGTGCTGTGGAAAGCGGTGAAAAATTCCCCGGCTACGAAGATGCACAGAAGGCCCTGTCGCGAGTGAGTGGAAAGTGACAAGTGGTAACGGGCTGTTGCCCAAACGAAAATTCATTTAAGCGGTCTTCATAGACCCAGTGAAAATGAAATTGGGCAATAACCCCGTGACATACCGTTAAAAAAGTCATTACATGAGGCTGTTCAAAAATGTCCAGATGCAAGGCGCCCGAAATCCCGAGTAGTGAGGCGTACTTATGGTACGTCGCAGCGACGATGGATGAGGGAAACGCAGCAGATGGGCGTTTTTCAACAGCCTCGTAAGTAGTGACATGTTAACCGAGTGATGCCGGCGAGGAGTTCGATCTTATGAAACGATATAGTTTGTGTGTCCTTTTGGTTATATTGATTATCTGTTCTGGTGGGGCGGTGAATGCCTTCGCCGGGGAAAACAGATATACCATCGGTCCCGGCGACGTCATAGAGATATCCGTATGGAAAGATGAAAGCCTGACCAAGCAGATTGTCGTGCCGCCGGACGGCGTCATTGCGTTTCCCCTGATCGGAGATATTGATGTGACTGAATTAACGGTACCACAGTTGAGAGAAATCGTATCGAAAAAAGTGAAGGATTTCGTGACCGACGCCACAGCCACGGCTATGCTCATCAGCGCCAACAGCATGAATGCCTATGTAGTTGGGAAAGTAAATAAGCCGGGGCAATTCTCCATCACAATGGATACGAATGTCATGCAGATTCTTGGCATGGCGGGTGACTTGACCGCGTTCGCGTCGCCGGATGACATTATCATCCTCCGTGAGGAAAAAGGAAAGGCAATCACGATCCCCTTCGATTATGATGAAGTGAAAAAAGGGGAAAATCTGTCACAAAACATCAAACTTAAACGAGGAGATGTTGTCGTGGTGCCGTAGGCACCAATCATGATCGCTGAAACTCGAAATACTAAAAAAGAAATACGAAACAATTTCAAATGACCAAAATCCTGAATTCCACACAATATGACCTCGAAGACCGAACTTTCAATTTTGCAAGGGATGTCAGGCGTTTTGTTCAGAACTTACAAAAAACAATGTCTAACATTGAAGATGGAAAACAACTGACAAGATCGTCAGGTTCAGTCGGTGCAAACTACATCGAGGCGAATGAAGCGTTAAGTAAGAAGGTTCTTCTCCCATTTAGTTGCAAAAGGGGATCCGAGGGTTCAAGGATTCCAGGGTTCAAGTGTTTGTATTTTGATCGGCATTTCACTTGAATCCTCGACCCCTTGATTCCTTGAATCCTGGGAAAAACAGCAACTTTTTCGGAGATGACCCAGCAAGAGAGACTTTGTTTCGAGTTTCGATATTCGTATTTCGTATTTATAGAAAAAGGGGGGTTCACCAATGCGTATCAGATACCTTCAGTGTTTGTTGCTTTTTGCCCTGATGTTTCTTTTCATTGGACCTTCGTATGCTGCCGAATTCACTGTTAATCCCTCTCTAAGTCTCCGAGGAGAATATAACGATAATATAGATTTCTCCAGAACGAACAAGAGGGACGATTACATCGGAACGATCAGTCCCGGCCTGGAGCTCGGCTATGGTACCGATCGTATTAATGTCAAGGCGCGCGCCGGTGTCGATTTTCTCCGCTATCATGAGTATACCGATCAAAATACGGAACGGCAGAATTACACCGTAGACGCTTCTTATCGGGCATTCGAGCGGTTCACGGTCAATGCAAACGGATCATATACAAAAGATACCACCCTCGATTCCGAACTCCAGGAAACGGGCATCGTGGAGCGACGTTCGGAGAGGGAAAGCTACAGCGCCGGTGGTGGCATTTCCTACCGGATAAGCGAAGTATCTGATTTATCAATCAATTACACATTCTCAGAAACGGATTATGACCTGGACACATATACCGACTCGGAGGGGCACGGCGTATCCTTATCCTATGGTTACACATTCAATAATCGTCTGGACACACTATCGATCAGGCCGTATTGGAATAACACCGATTCAGAAGACGATAAAATCGACACATACGGCCTTTCACTCGGCCTGAACCATCAATTTACCCCGACTTTCAGCACAGGTATCAACGCAGGCGCCCGATATACGGAAACAGAGAACAACGCTGGTGTAACAGACGATAACTGGGGGTGGACAGCCGACGTCAGTGTAACAAAAACCTGGCAAACCGCGTCGGCAAGCCTGAGTTATAGCCATGATTTGAGCTATACCGCCGAGGGAGAAAATGTTGACGTCGACAGATTTTCGCTGGACTCGCATATAATGATGACACAAAAGTTTGGTGTTCGGCTTTCCGGATCACTGTATTTTACAAAATCCACCGGCCGTATTACACAGGACAGAGATGTTCGATACTATCATATCAGTCCCTCTTTCTTCTATAACATCACCCAACATCATTACCTGGAGCTTGCGTACAGTTATGCCAATGAATTCGATAAGAAACTCACCGACGATCGTGAACTGGATCGAAACATGGTATGGCTCACGCTGAACTTCAATTTCCCCCGGACGTGGTAGTTGAAAAAAGTGAAAGAACAGTCATAAATTCATTATTTATGGCACCAATATTGCTTTACATAAATGGTTCTAGTGTGGCCATAGCGGCCACACTATTGACAGCAAAGGAGAGATTACATCTTTTACAACTAATTCAGAATGGGGACACAGGAAATCGTATACGGGCAAACGGAAACCTCATTCCTTGAGCCTTGAGCCGATTTGACATTGTGTTAACAGGCCCTTCGGCCCGTAACACTTGCCACGAACCACTTAACACTTTAGTGTTCGACATACGAAGCATCTCGGAAAGGGAGCCATCAATCAGCCATGATCAACGTCCAGTATATTAAAGGTTTAATCAGACGACGTATTGCCGTCTTTCTACTTGTCTCGATACCGGTTTTAATAATTGCAACGGCCATAGCTTTCCTGTTACCGCCGATTTACGTCTCAAAATCCACCATTCTTGTCGAATCACAGCAGATTCCAGAAGAGTATGTAAAGTCAACCGTGACGGGATATGTGGAAGAACGGCTGCAGACCATAACTCAGCGCATTCTCAGCCGGCCGAATCTGATAAAAATCATCAATGAATTCAATTTGTATTCAAAAATGAGAGAGCAATACGCCAGTGAAATAGTACTCGAAAAAATGCGGAAAGATATTAAACTCGAAACAATCCAGGCCGGCGAAAAAAGAGGAAGAGGCTCAACCACCATCGCGTTTACATTATCATACGAAGGGGAAGACCCGGGAACGGTCCAAAAGGTGGCCAACGTCCTGGCCTCTCTGTACCTTGAGGAAAATCTGAAGAAACGGGAAGCTCAGGCAACGAGAACCACTCAATTCCTTGAACAGGAGTTGAATCACCTCAAAGAACAGATCGATGAATACGGAACAAAAATCACCAAATTCAAACAGGCCCATATAGGTGAACTGCCCGAATACAACCAGATAAACCTTCAGGCATTGAATCAACTCCGCCGCGACCACGAACAGAATTCTGTGCAGATTCGATCACTTCAGGAAAGAAAGGTTTATTTGGAAGGACAGCTCGCCTCACTGAAATCTGTACCTACAATATCAACGACAGATGGCGAAACGGCTGTGACATCAAGTCCTGAAGAACGCCTCTCCGCGCTACGGCTGCAATTGATCACTCTTCGATCGAGCTTATCTGAGAAACATCCCGATGTCATCAAGCTGGCTCGAGAGATTGCGGAACTTGAAACACAGGTTGAGGACACAAAAGGTACATCGACAAAAGTCAGGCGAATGAATGAACTGAGACAAAAGCTCTTGACTATGAAAGCGCAACTCGGCACTCAACATCCTGATGTGATCAAGCTTTCCAAAGAAATCGACGCGCTTTCCGATGAAATTGATCAGTCCCGCAATGGATCATCGAGATCCTCTCTGGTACTGGATAATCCTCAAGATCCTAATGTACGAATGATGAAGACACAATTAGAGACGATCGATATTGAAATGGGAAATCTTCTGGAAGCACAGAAGAAAATTAAAAATAGCATGGGATCATACCAGCAGAAGATTGAAAAGGCGCCACTCATTGAAAAAGAGTACAGCAATTTGTTGGCCGATTACGAAAACGCAAAACTTAAGTACAATGAAATTATGAGTAAACTGCTTGAAGCACAAGTGGCAAGAGGAATGGAAGAAACACAGCACGGTGAGCGGTTTACCATCATAGAACCTGCAATCAGACCGGAAGCTCCGGAAAAACCCGATCGAAAGAAGTTCCTTCTCATGGGATTATTCCTCGCGTGCGGTCTCGGCGGAGGACTTGCATATGTTAGGGAAACGATGGATCACTCGATCAAGGCAGCATATGAGCTGAATGGAATGGCCCACATACCTCTTTTATCATCGATACCGCTTATTGAAACGGATGAAGAGGTGGCACGTCGAAAGAAGAAACGACTCATGGCAACGTCGTTATGTGCTGGTGGACTCTGCATAGCCATCATTGCCATCCATTTCTTGTATATGCCCCTTGACATTCTGTGGCTGAAAATCCAGAAACACCTGATGATCACCTTTTAAGCGTTGGAAATCGACGATGGAAAGTGGACAACAGAAAATGGCACTCGGACATTTGAAAAAATACATCGAATACAAAAAAACCGCCACACGGAATTCTGAATGAGCAATTGCACAAACCGGGAACCGAGGGCTGGCATTGGGAGCCTGATTCCTTGTTCCTTTCACCTTTCACCTTGAACCTTTGGAGAGGGATAACATAATGAGTAAACTACGAAAAGCACTGGATAAAGCGAAACAATCCCGTCAGCGGGATGATTGGGAACATTCTGAGATGGTTCACACAACATCTCCATCTGAACAGACGATCACGATGCCTGAAAGACGGAGAGACGATACAGCTTTCGAAAAGGTTAATCCTTCATATCATCAGACAAAAGTGTATCCCATTAATTTTCAAAATCTCGAAGAAAAACGCATTATCTCAATATGCCACGGAAATGTTGTCGCCGATCGAATAAAGATTCTTCGAACACAGGTCCTTCACTCTCTGCGGGAAACCGGCGGCAATACACTCCTCATTGCCAGTTCCAATTCCGGAGAAGGGAGAACGGTAATGGCCATCAATCTCTCTATCGCACTCTCACAGCAGATAGACGGCACGGTCCTTCTTGTTGATTCCGACCTCAGAAAGCCAGCCATACACACTCTTCTGGGACTTGATGTCGAGAAAGGCCTTTCCGATTATCTTCGCGGCAAGGCGGAGATTGCAGAACTCCTTATCAATCCCGGGATTCCCCGACTTGTCATCCTGCCGGGCGGTAAACCACTCACCAATTCCTCGGAACTTCTGGGATCCCCGAGAATGAAATTTTTAGTAAAAGAGCTGAAGGAGCGTTATGCAGACCGAATCATTGTTTTCGACAGCTCGCCTCTTCTCACAAGTGCCGACTCCCTGGTTCTTTCACGCTTTATTGACGGTATTCTGATTGTCGTCGAGGCGGAGAAGACGAGCAAGGAAGACCTGAAAAACACGATGGAACTGTTGAAGGAACGTCCCGTTGTGGGAACCGTTTTTAACAAAGCACGAGGGTAAACGAACATCCTCCGGGAACAAGGGTTCAAGGGGTCGAGGGTTCAAGGGGGCAAGGATGCAAGGAGTCAAGGGGTCGAGGATCCAAGGGTTCTAGGGGTCAAGGATTCAAGGGGGCAAGGAT
>JAFGWZ010000124.1 GCA_016936905.1 Deltaproteobacteria bacterium
ATGAGCTGTCCTCCCTTGCCGATCTTCAGTTCGTTGTTATGTATCTGTGAACCGAGCGGAATATTTTTCATCGGCATGGTGTTCCCGGGCTTGATGTCGGCCCGTTCACTGCTGACCACCGTGTCTCCCACCTTCAGGCCGACAGGCCACAATATATAACGCTTTTCACCATCGGGATAGTGAAGAAGCGCGATTCTCGCCGATCGGTTCGGATCATATTCAATCGAGGCCACCTTCGCCGGGATATCCGTCTTCTCCCGCTTGAAATCGATGATCCTGTATCGCCGCTTGTGTCCTCCGCCAATGTGCCTGCTCGTGATTCTCCCTCTATTGTTACGTCCGCCCGTTTTCTTCAGCGGCTGCAGGAGACTTCTCTCAGGCTCCGTCGATGTAATCTCCTCGGACGTGAGATAGCTCTGATATCGTCGACTTGGCGACGTTGGTTTAAAAAATTTAACTGCCATTACTCCCGTGCCCTTCTCTCTTAGCGTTTAGACTTGACCAAATATCTCTATAGTATTCCCCGGAGCGAGCGTGATAACTGCCTTTTTCCAGTTTCTTCTCTTCCCCATGGTTCGCCCGACACGTTTTTTCTTCCCCATGACATTGATCGTCCGAACATCCACGACCTTGACCTTGAAAATCTTCTCAACGGAATTCCGTATATCGATCTTCGTGGCTCTGCGATCAACCTCAAAGAAATACTTATTTCCCTCATCTCTCGCAGCAGTCGTCTTCTCGGTTACAATCGGCCGTTTAATGACGGAGTATAATTCCATTATGACAACAACGCCCTTTCTATCATTTTTACCGACGGTTCCAGAAGCACAAGATTATCATATTTCAGGATGTCATAGACATTGATACCCTCCGAGAGCATCATTTTCACATCCTTGATGTTGTGGGATGACTTTTGAAGCTCTTCATTCGCCTTATCGATGACGAAGAGCGCGCTCTTCAGTTCTAATTTGTCCATGACTTCCTTGAACTTCTTCGTTTTTATCTCATTCAGATGGAAATCGTTGAGGACAAGTATCTTGTCATTCTGAACCTTGAGTGTTAACGCAGATTTAATCGCCGCTTTTCTCACCTTCTTGGTGATCTTGAAGGAATAATCCCGCGGCTGCGGTCCAAATACGATACCGCCACCCCGCCAGAGGGGAGAACGTATCGTGCCGACTCTGGCCCTCCCCGTTCCTTTCTGCCGCCACGGCTTCTTTCCACCGCCTCTTACGTCACTCCGGCCCTTCGTGGATGCCGTTCCCTGCCGTCTCGACGCCAACTGCATCCGCACGACGTCATACATCAAATGCTCCTTTACCGGCACCGCGAACACGGAATCATCCAGTTCCAGCTCAGACACTTTATTCCTCTCAATATCGTATACGTTTACAACGGCCATTTCTCTCACTCAAAACCTTCAGCTATATTTCACAGCATTTTTAATGATAACAAAGCCATTCTTTGCGCCTGGAACCGCTCCCCGGACCAGAATGATGTTCTGATCGGGCTTGACGCCGACCACGATGAGGTTCTGCACCGTATGCCGCTTGTTCCCCATCTGTCCCGGCAGTCTCGTTCCCTTAAATACACGGGACGGGTCAGCGCTGGCTCCGATTGAACCGGGGGCCCGGTGAAACATCGATCCGTGCGTCGCTCTTCCGCCATGGAATCCATGCCGTTTGATAACGCCCGCAAACCCCCGCCCTTTGGTCGTTCCGATGACATCGATCCGGTCACCAACGGCAAACAGATCTGCTCCCAGTTCCTGCCCCACCTCATATTGTTCCGGTGAAGCGGTTCGGAATTCCCTCATATATCGGAAATAGCCTTTCCCGGTCTTATCCATGTGTCCTTTCAGCGGTTTCGTCACATTTTTTTCTTTCTTGTGGCCGAAACCCAGCTGAATGGCATCATACCCGTCTTTTTCCTTGGTTTTCTTCTGAATAACGAAACATGGGCCGGCCTCCAAAACGGTAACGGGAATTGCGTCGCCATCATCCCAGAATATTTGGGTCATGCCCAATTTCTTCCCTAATAGTCCCTTTTCCATGGTCAGTAAAATCTCTTCTCAATCAGTTTTTATTTTGGATAAAAAAGAGGAGATGGATCGTAGAAAGAAGCCATCTCCCCGGCCCAAATCGAAACTATAATTTTATTTCAACATCGACACCGGCTGAAAGATCGAGCTTCATCAATGTGTCAACCGTCGCCTGAGTCGGTTCTATTATATCTATCAGTCTCTTGTGCGTTCGAATTTCAAACTGCTCTCTCGATTTCTTGTCAACATGAGGTGATCTGTTCACGCAGAACTTGTTGATTTTTGTCGGGAGCGGTATCGGTCCCGCCACGCGGGCACCGGTGCGCTTCGCCGTCTCCACAATATCCTGCGCGGAGCGATCCAACAGCTTGTGATCATATGCCTTTAGTCTAATTCTGATCTTCTGATTTTCCATAGTTCCCGGTTATCCGTTACTCAATAATCTGGCTGACAACACCGGCGCCGACCGTTCTTCCGCCCTCTCGTATAGCGAACCTCAGCTGCTCTTCCATGGCGATAGGCGTAATCAACTCGGCCTGTATCTCGACGTTATCGCCGGGCATGACCATTTCCACGCCTTCCGGCAAGGTGGCGACACCGGTCACGTCCGTCGTCCTGAAATAGAACTGGGGACGGTACCCTGAGAAGAACGGTGTATGCCGTCCGCCCTCTTCCTTCGTCAGGACATATACCTGAGCCTTGAACTTTGTGTGCGGCGTAATCGACCCGGGCTTCGCCACAACCTGCCCCCGCTCGACTTCATCACGTTTCGTTCCTCTCAGGAGGACACCGATGTCGTCACCGGCTCTTCCTTCATCGAGGGTCTTCCGGAACATTTCAACGCCGGTACACACCGTCTTGAAGGTGGGTCTGATTCCGATTACTTCGACTTCCTCACCAGTCCTGATGATTCCACGGTCCACGCGGCCCGTCACAACGGTGCCGCGGCCGGAAATACTGAAAACGTCACCAACCGGCATAAGAAACGGCTTGTCAAGGTCGCGGGGGGGCTCGGGAATATAGGTGTCGACCGCTTCCATGAGTTCCCAGATGCTCTTGACTTCTTCGGCTGCCGCGTCATCGCTTTCCAGCGCCTTCAGGGCGGACCCTCTGATAATCGGAATATCGTCTCCCGGGAAGTTGTACTCCGTCAAGAGTTCTCGAACTTCCAACTCAACCAGATCGAGCAGTTCAGGATCATCGACCAAATCAACCTTGTTCAGATAAACGACGATGTAAGGAACCTGAACCTGTCGTGCAAGGAGGATGTGCTCGCGAGTCTGAGGCATAGGACCGTCGGAGGCAGCCACGACAAGAATCGTACCGTCCATATGGGCGGCTCCCGATATCATATTCTTAATATAGTCGGCATGGCCCGGGCAGTCCACATGGGCATAGTGCCTTTTATCGGTTTCGTACTCTACGTGGGCGATATTGATCGTCACGCCTCGTTCTTTCTCCTCGGGCGCACTGTCAATGGCATCGAACGACATATACTGTGCCAAACCCTTGCTCGAAAGATGCTTCGTTATGGCGGAAGTGAGAGTCGTTTTACCGTGATCAACGTGTCCGATCGTTCCGATATTAAGATGCGGCTTCGTCCTTTCAAATTTTTTCCTAGCCATTTCCAATTACCTCCTTTAGTAAAAAATGGTTGATTGGTTCGTTACGTTACTTTATTCATTTTCTCAATTTTAGCTTCACAGAGCTTCACAGTGAGATCACGGGCATTTCCGATACAGCACTCACAGGAACAACAGGCAGCCACTTCATCAGTAATCGATCTCCCCTCACCCATGAAGATACATATTTACATCACCATGCGGCGTTCCGATTCCATGCCCACCGACGGACAACGCCACCGGTCCTTCTAGAATCTGTAGTGGGCAAAGGCCTTATTCGCTTCCGCCATCTTGTGGGTATCTTCCCGTTTCTTCACGGCGGTCCCTCTGTTATTGGCGGCGTCAAGAAACTCAGCGGCCAGTTTTTCTTTCATCGTATGTTCCGAACGATTCTTCGCACTGGTGATAAGCCATCGTATGGCAAGGGCGTTTCGCCTCGTCGATGATACTTCTGTGGGCACCTGGTAGGTGGACCCGCCTACTCGTCTCGATTTCACTTCAACCACGGGCTTGACGTTATCAAGGGCCTTTTCAAAAATTTCAAGCGGCGATTCCTTGGTTTTCGCCTCAATAATGTCGAAAGCTCCGTACATTATTGAATTCGCAACACTTTTCTTACCCTTTTTCATTAAATTGTTAATGAATCGTGCCACCTGCCCATTATGATATTTCGGATCCGGCAGAATTTCTCTTTTCGCTACTTCCCTTCTTCTCGGCATAGGAACTTCCTTACTTACGCTGGTTTTTTCGTGCCATATTTGGATCGACTATGCTTCCTGCCCTGAACACCCATCGCATCAAGCGTACCCCGGACGATATGATACCGTACACCGGGAAGATCCTTGACCCTGCCTCCCCTCACCAGCACAACCGAGTGCTCCTGCAGATTATGACCGATGCCGGGGATATATGACGTAACCTCGTACCCGCTCGTGAGACGGACTCTTGCCACCTTTCTCAAGGCGGAATTGGGTTTCTTGGGAGTCGTTGTATACACCCGCACACACACCCCTCGCCTCTGAGGACATGACGCCAGGGCCGGTGCCGTCGTCTTCTTTTGTATCTTTTCTCTTCCTTTTCTAATTAACTGATTTATCGTGGGCATTATCCCTCCAGAATTATACGAAAACGAGTATCAGAAAAAACTCAAGCTATTTATCAATTCGCATCTGGTCTGTCAAGACTTTTCTCGCTCTTTTCTTCATTGTCAGGAAGATTCCCTTCATCCATGGCCG
>JAFGWZ010000125.1 GCA_016936905.1 Deltaproteobacteria bacterium
GGCGATTACCTCGCCATTGTCACCCTCGGTTTCGGTGAAATCATCCGGCTTATCCTTGAAAACTGGAATGAGTTCTCCTTCGGCCCGAGCGGAATCTCAAATATCCCCCGCCCTCCTCTCTTCGGCATAGACCTGTCCATTCATGAATCAACAAATTATATCTACTATATCATGATCGCCCTGTGTGTTTTCACCATATTCGTCGTCAACCGGCTCCAGGATTCGCGGATCGGCAGGGCGTGGATCGCCCTGCGGGAAGATGAAGTCGCCTGCCAGGCCATGGGAATTGACAAGGCGAAAACGAAACTGACCGCGTTTGCTCTCGGAGCGACATGGGCGGGAATGGGCGGTGTCATGTTTGCCGCCAAGACCACCTTCATCAATCCGGCGAGCTTCACCATATGGGAATCGATCATCATTCTGTGCATCGTTGTGCTGGGGGGAATGGGATCGGTCGTGGGGGTTATCTTCGGCGCCCTCTTCCTAATCCTGCTGCCGGAATACCTCAGGGTGTTTTCCGAATACCGCATGCTCATGTTCGGCATTCTCCTCGTCGTCATGATGGTCTTCCGCCCCGGCGGCATCGTCAGCGACGTACGACGAATCTATAAATTCGAAGATTCGGGAGGCTCGGCCGCAGATGACTGATTCCAATCAGCCCATACTTGATGTGAAAGGCCTGGGCATGAACTTCGGCGGACTCCGGGCGCTGGATAATGTCGATCTCGACGTGAGGCAGCAGGAAATCGTCGCACTGATCGGGCCGAACGGAGCGGGGAAAACAACCTTCTTCAACTGTATCACCGGCCTCTATGAGCCCACGGACGGCGACATCATTATTTCACCACCGGATAGAAAGCGTGAGAGGATCAACGGGATAAAACCGAATAGTGTCACGAAGAAAGGTCTCGCCCGGACGTTTCAGAATATTCGCCTTTTTCAGAATATGACGGTGCTCGAGAACGTAATGATCGGTCGCCATTGCCGCACGTCGTCTGGAGTAGCAGGGGCCATCTTCAAGGGGCCTGCAACACGAAAAGAAGAAAAGCACATCGTCCGCGACAGCTATGCCGTCTTGGAAAAAGTCGGCCTTGAGAAATTTGTCAACGAATTCGCGAAAAATCTTCCGTACGGAGAACAGCGGCGGCTCGAGATAGCAAGGGCCCTTGCGACGGAACCGTTTCTCCTGCTACTCGATGAGCCCGCGGCGGGAATGAATCCTCAGGAAACGATTGAACTGGACGATCTTATCAAGCAGATCAGGGATGAGGAACATATTTCCATCCTGCTGATCGAGCACGACATGAAACTGGTCATGAGCCTTTCCGATCGAATATTTGTCGTTGATTACGGGAGGAGAATCGCCCACGGAACCCCTTTCGAAATCAAAAACAACCCCGCGGTCATCAAGGCCTACCTGGGAGAGGACGTCGATGCTTAAAGTAACGGATATCCATACTTTTTACGGAAACATCGAGGCATTGAAAGGCGTCTCCATCGAGATCTCGGAAGGGGAAATCATCACCCTCATCGGTGCCAACGGCGCGGGAAAGTCAACGACACTCATGTCGATCTGCGGCATCACGCCCCCGCGAACCGGTGAAATAACCTTCATGGATCAGCCGATTACGCATCTGAAACCGGACAAGATCGTGTCGATGGGCATCTGTCAGGTTCCCGAAGGCAGGCGTATATTCCCCTACCTGACCGTAACGGAAAACCTCGATATGGGAGCCTTCCTGAGGAAGGATACAGCGGAAATAAAAAAAGACATGGAGTATGTCTTCGATTTATTTCCCATCCTTGCAGAACGACGCCATCAGTCGGGCGGTACCTTGAGCGGGGGAGAACAGCAGATGCTTGCCATATCACGGGCGCTTATGGCGAGACCGCGCCTGCTGCTTCTGGATGAACCGTCTCTCGGGCTGGCACCGCTGATTGTAAGGCGGATATTCAACATCATAAAGAAGATAAACCAAGAGAACAACACGACGATCTTTCTGGTTGAGCAGAACGCCAACCTGGCCCTCCAGGTGGCCCACCGGGGATACGTTATGGAAAACGGACGAATCGTTCTCACCGATGAGGCGGACCATCTCCTGTCAAACGAGGCGATTCGAAAGGCATATCTCGGGATATAGAATGCCGTCCGTTACTGAAAGCCGTCTTAAAACCTGAAGAAAAAATCAACGAAGGGGTCGTCAAAACGTTTCTGCATTTTTTTCATCCGGTATGAGACCATTGTTATGGTGACACCGAAGAGAATAAGGACCGACGCGACAATAATCGACAGCAGCGGCGGGTAGACGGCAATGAGAATGCCGGCAACGACCAGAACGATTCCAAAAACCATGGGCACCTCCTCATGTCCTTTCGTGCTCGGCAAGAAGCACGATGGTTATCATATTTACATGACGAAGACCGGTTTCCTCGCTCTCTGCCCTGAGCCCTTCGCCTCGAGCCTTTAGCCTTTCAACCGATACCTACCGTTCAAGCTTCCCAACTGCCGTCCGGATCCTCTCTATTCCTTTTCGTATCTGTTCCATCGAAGTGGCGTATGAAAGCCGGACATGTTCGTCGCTTCCGAACGCGGCCCCGGGAATAACCGCGACGTTCGCCTCATCAAGGAGATAGGCTGCCATATCGAGAGAACTCATAATGGACTTTCCATTGTATACGCTCCCGAACAGGCCGGACACGTTGGGAAAGACATAAAAGGCCCCCTGTGGCGTCAGGCAGGAGACACCGTTAATCTCATTGAGGCCGTCAACGATATAATCTCGCCGCTTCCAGTATTCTTTTACCATTCTCTGGACAGAGTCCTGATCTCCTCTCAATGCCTCTACGGAAGCTTTCTGTGAGATAGATGTGGGATTCGACGTGTTCTGGCTCTGGATCTTCGATACGGCGGAGATGATGGTTTCCGGTCCCGCGGCATAACCGATCCGCCAGCCAGTCATGGCATATGTCTTTGAGACTCCGTTGACAACGATCACGCGGTCATGCAACGCCTCTCCGGCATTGCAGATGTTATGGAACGGTAATCCATCGTATATGATACTCTCATAGATGTCGTCGGAGATAACCATTATATCCGTTTCGGCGATA
>JAFGWZ010000126.1 GCA_016936905.1 Deltaproteobacteria bacterium
AAGAGCAGGTAAACGTCGGGTTTGAAGCATCAGTGGGCGGTACCATACCGATCATAAAGACGTTGCGGGAAAGCCTGGTAGGAAACAATATTATATCGATTTTTGCCATCATGAACGGAACGTCGAACTATATCCTGACCAAGATGTCCGAAGAGAACCGTCCGTTCGACGAGGTGCTGAAGGAGGCGCAGAAACTCGGATTCGCCGAGGCGGACCCCACCTACGATATCGAGGGGATCGATACGGCTCACAAGCTTGCCCTGACCCTTGCTCTGTCCTACGGTAAACGGGTAAATATGGAAGAAATCTACAGGGAGGGCATTTCCGGTATCAGCCTGCAGGATATCGGGTTCGCAAAGGAACTGGGCTACAAGATCAAGCTTCTTGCCATCGCCCTTCAGAAGGAAGACGGCATCGAGGCGCGGATTCATCCAACCATGATACCCTTTGATCATCTCCTGAGTACTGTCGGCGGCAATTACAATGCCTTTCATTTTTTCGGCGACGCTTCAGGATCGGTTTTCCTGTACGGGCAGGGCGCGGGAATGATGCCCACAGCCAGTTCTGTCGTGTGCGATCTCGTTGATATCACTCGAGATATAATGAAGAACGTTGTCAGGAGGGTTCCTCTCCGATCCATACCGGAGGACAAGATCGACGACATGAACCTCATTCCCATGGATGAGATCGTAACGAGTTATTATTTCAGATTTTCCGCCTATGATCGGCCCGGCGTGCTCTCAAAAATCGCGGGAATCCTGGGAAACAACAATATCAGTATCGCCGCGGTGATTCAGAAAGGACGTGAGGCGATGGGCCTGGTCCCGGTTGTCATGACGACCCACCCATCGAAGGAAAAGAACGTCCAGAAGGCCCTGAAGGAAATCGACAAGCTCGATGTTGTAGGGGATAAAACCATTCTGTTCAGAATCGAGGATGAACGATTGAAATGAAATACGCTGTTTTATTAGGAGACGGAATGACCGATTATCCCGTCGATGAACTCGGGGGGAAAACGCCGCTTGAGTATGCCCGGACTCCCAACATGGACAGGATGGCCGCCGAAGGAACACTCGGTCTCGTGGATACGATTCCGAAAGGGTTCACACCGGGAAGCGACGTGGCCAATCTGTCGGTTCTGGGATACAACCCTGAGCTTTATTATACGGGACGGGGACCTCTCGAAGCGGCAAGCATGGATGTCCGGCTCGGACTGAATGATGTGGCCTTCCGGTGTAACCTCGTCCATCTCGGTGCGGACTACGAGGTCATGGACAGCTTTAACGCGGACCATATCAGCTCGGAAGAAGCGAAGGAACTGATTGCCGCCCTGAATGACGCGATCGGCTCCGAATCGGTAAGATTCTATCCCGGTGTGGGGTACCGCCATCTCATGGTATGGTCAGGCGGTTCCGTCCTCATCGAGACAACCCCTCCCCACGACATCGTCGGACAGGGCATTGAAACTCATCTTCCCAGGGGCGTGGGGTCGGAGAGTGTCCGAACCCTGATGGAACGATCCAGGGATACATTGAAAGATCACCCGGTCAACCATGAACGCACCCGCAACGGCAAAAGAACGGCAAATTCAATATGGCTGTGGGGACAGGGAAGGGCTCCCGAGATGGACCCCATGACGAAGAAATATTCCATCAAGGGGGGGATGATATCGGCGGTCGACCTGCTGAACGGCATCGGGGTATATGCCGGGCTCGACATCATCAGTGTCCCGGGAGCGACAGGCTACATCGACACCAATTACCTCGGCAAGGCTGAAAAGGCCCTGACGTTTCTTGAAGGCAATGATTTTGTTTTTATACACGTGGAAGCACCCGATGAAATGGGACACGAGGGGAATATAGAGGGAAAGGTCAGGGCTATCGAGGATTTCGACGCGAAAATCGTCGGCACGGTCCTGAACGGTATGACGGCATTTGAAGACTATCGCGTGATCGTATTGAGCGATCACCCGACGCCGATCATCGTCAAAACACACACCTCAGATCCAGGCCCATTCGCCGTTTACTCATCCCGGAGCGGGGAAAACATGGCCACGGGGCTGTTGTTCAATGAGAAAGCGGCGCGGCAGTCGGGCATTATCATCGCGCCGGGCCATATATTAATGGATACGTTTATCGTTAAGTGGGCAAAGTTCATTGAAAAGCAAGGAATATAGCATCAGAGTCATTTACGCCGATACGGATGCCATGGGTATCGTCTATCATGCCAATTATCTCAAGTGGTTCGAGATAGGCAGAACAGAACTGTTCCGTGACATGGGTATCGTATATGCCGACCTGGAAAAAGAAGGATATTTTCTTCCCCTGACGGAGTCATACTGCCATTACCTTTCGCCCGCGCGGTATGATGACGTCATCATTATCGAAACCGAACTGGAATACATGAGACGCGCCAGCGTGCGGTTCAACTACCGTATCTGGAACGAGACGAAAGAGACGATTCTCGTCGAAGGATACACCCTTCACGCCTTTCTCAACGGTGAGGGGAAGATTGTGCGGGCACCGAAAGAACTGGCAGACAGGGTAAATAACGACATCTGAAACAGTATGACCGGCAGTCAACACCGGTCACAAACCACCGAGGAGTACGTTCATGGCGAAGCGAGCTGTCCCAAAGGACCTTCGGGAGGCCGACACCTTCCAGACATTCAGCGGTAGAATGTTCGACTATGTGATGAAACATCGAAATGCCGTCGTTATTGTCCTGATCATCATCTGCGCCGCATTCCTTGCCGCGGGAGGCCTTTACTATTACAAGATCAGAACTGAGAGCGCGGCTCAACGCATCTACGCCGAGGCACTCGGGTCTTACAGGTCGCTGACGTACGGCGGAGAGAAAGACCGGTACGCAAAGGCCATCGAACGGTACACCACCGTGCGGGCAGACTATCCCGATACCATGGCGTCGCGCCTCGCCGCCTACGAGCTGGGAAATATCTATTTTATCCTGAACGACATGGAAAAATCGATCGGTGCCTACACTGACTTTCTTAAAGAAACGTCGCAGGACACGGTGCTGACGTCGCTCGCTTACAACGGCCTGGGATACTGTTACGAGACCCTCAAGGATTACCCCCGGGCGCTGGAGGCGTTCAAATCGTCGATAAACAGCGAAAAGAGGACGGTCTCTGCGGCGCTTGCCTTCGGCAACGTGGCGCGGATATACGAACAGATGAAGGATTTTCAGCAGGCGGAAGAGAATTACAGAAAGGCGCTGGATCAGGAGACAGACCCCCTGACGGAACGTCTGATCAGGAGAAAAATTGCGATCATTGCATATAAATCAGATGAGGAGAGAGAGAAGAACTAATGAAAGCGTTAATGTCCGGAAATGAAGCGATCGCGAGAGGTGCATACGAATACGGCGTCACGTTTGCGTCGGCATATCCCGGTACTCCCAGCACGGAAATCACAGAAGAATTTTCCAAATACGACGGGGTGTATGCCGAATGGTCCCCCAATGAAAAGGTTGCCCTTGAAGTGAGCATCGGAGCGGCCATAGCGGGAACAAAGTCGATGGCGGTGATGAAACATGTGGGCGTCAATGTGGCAGCGGACCCCCTTTTCACCGTCAGCTACACGGGAACAAACGGCGGCCTGGTTATTATTACGGCGGACGATCCCTCACTGCACAGCTCACAGAACGAACAGGATAACAGAAATTACGCCAGGTTCGCCAAGATACCCATGATCGAACCGGCAGACAGCCAGGAGGCAAAGGAATATATAAAACTGGCCTTTCAGATCAGCGAAACCTTCGATACGCCGGTGTTTCTCCGGTCAACGACCCGGGTATCCCACTCAAAATCGGTGGTGAACCTCGATGAACCGAGTCCCCGGAAGGATACGACGGAGATCAGGCACAATCGGGATAAATACGTCATGGTGCCTGCGAAAGCGCGGCTCAGAAGAGTCGAAGTCGAAAAAAGAATGGAGAAACTGAAGGAATTCGCGGAAACCTTTCCGGAAAACCGCATCGAACTGAATAATACCGATGTGGGCATCATAACCGCCGGCATGTGCTACAACTACGCGAAAGACGCCTTTCCCGACTATTCGTACCTGAAACTCGGCATGGTAAACCCCCTGCCGGTAAAACTGATCAGGGAATTTGCTGCGAAAGTCAAAAAGCTCTACGTCGTGGAGGAACTCGACCCGTTCATCGAAGATCAGGTCAGGGCATTGGGAATCGACGTGGTGGGGAAAGAAATCTTTCCCTATACCAATGAGTTCGATCCCGGCGTTATTGAAGCCTCCATGACCGGGGGTTCTCCAGACACGGCGGTAGAATTACCCATTCCGATCCCGATACGGCCCCCGAACCTCTGTCCCGGCTGTCCCCACCGCGGACTCTTTTACGTGCTGGGGAAAATGAATGCATTCGTTTCAGGGGACATCGGATGTTACACCCTTTCATTCATGAAACCCCTTGAAGGCATCGATTCGTGCGTCTGCATGGGCGCCAGTATCGGCATGGCTCACGGCATGAGCAAGGCGCTGGGTAAAAAGGGGAAGGGGAAGGTGATCGCCGTCATCGGCGACTCCACGTTCATCCATTCCGGCATCACTCCGCTGCTCAATACGGTATACAACAGAAGCGACGTCGTCACCGTTATCTGTGATAACAGGACAACAGCCATGACCGGCATGCAGGAACACCCGGCAACCGGTTCGACCCTGCAGGGACAGGCGACGAAAGCCCTCGATTTCGTGTCCCTCGGAAAGGCGCTCGGCGTCGAGAGCGTTCACGTGGTCAATCCCCTCGACCTGGAAGCAACGAGAGGGGTCATGAAAGAAGAGCTCGCGAAGGAGGGACCATCCCTGGTCATCTCTCAGTCACCATGCGCGCTGCTTCGGAGTAAAACAATCGATGAAATCGTTCCGCTTACCGTCGACCCCCACGTGTGTACCGGCTGCAAGGTCTGCCTGAGGCTTGGATGTCCCGCCATCTCGTGGAAGCGGTTTGAAGATCTCGGAGACCTGAAGATAGAAAAGAAAACAAAAAAACAGGACGGAATCGCCGTCATCGATGCTTCTCTCTGCAATGGATGCACTGTATGCGCGCAGGTATGCAAATTTGACTCAATCAGGGAGGTACAGTAACATGAGCAGCTCGACACAGAGCATTCTGCTTGCCGGTGTGGGCGGACAGGGAATTTTAAGAGCGAGCGATATTCTGTCTCTCGCCCTCATGGAAGCGGGATTCGATGCAAAAAAAAGCGAGGTTCACGGCATGGCCCAGCGAGGCGGTTGCGTTACCAGCCATGTACGATACGGCACCAAGGTCTATTCGCCGATCGCGAAAAAGAGAGACATCAACATACTGTTATCATTCGAAATAATGGAGACCCTCCGGTATCTCGACTATCTGAAGCCCGGCGGACGCGTCATCCTCAATGTGGCTGAAATATATCCGCCGGCGGTCAATCTGGGCGAAGCCCGGTATCCTTCTGATGTCATTGCCATGGTAAAAAACCATGTCAACAACGTCAAAATTGTCAATGCCAGCGAATTGGCAGACAAGGCGGGCAATTCCCGGACGGCAAACATTGTCCTGCTGGGCGCTCTCTCATCACTCGTGACGGAAATCAACGCTGACTGCTGGGAACGGGTTCTCCGCAGTTCATTTCCGAAAAAGGTAGTGAAGGCTAATCTGGCCGCCTTCGAGCTTGGAAGAAACCCATGAACATTCTGCAAAGAATCGGTGTTTGTGCCCTCTGCTGCATGGCCCTCTCAGTGGCATCCGTTTCGGTTGTCTACGGCGAGGGGCCGGAAGAGGTGAAGAAACAATACGATTTTGCGGAATATCTTTTCAACGAAGGAGATTATTTCAGGGCCATATCGGAATACAAACGTTTTATATTCATCTATCCCGGAAACCGGTTGATAGAAAAAAGCCGCTTCAGGATCTGCGAGAGCTATTACAGGGCAGGGCGGTTGCAGGAGGCTATAGACAGTCTCACCGGGTTTATAGCCGATTACCCGGCAAGCCCCTTCAGAGAGGATGCCTTCTACTTGAAGGGACTCTCGGAGAAAGAACTTAAGCGCCACGATGAAGCGCTTTCGTCTCTTGCGATCTCTTCCGCTTCCTTTTCCAAAGATCTGCGTGACCGTTCTTTTTTTCAGATCGCCCTCATCTATGTGGATCGGGAAGACTGGGAGTCAGCCCGGGCATCCTTTTCTAAAATATCCAAAGATTCAACGCTTTATCCATCGGCCTCGTCATTTTCTTCGGGACTTGATAGTATCGACAGGCTTCCCCGGAAATCTCCCGGTATTGCCGGAACACTCGCCGCCGTTCTTCCCGGAGCGGGGCATGTGTACACGGAGCGGCCCCGGGACGCCCTAGTGGCATTTCTGCTTAACGGCGCCTTCATATGGGCGGCGGTGGAACTTTTTGAAGACGAGAATTACGCCGCGGGTGGACTGGTCACATTCTTCGAACTCGGCTGGTACACCGGGAACATCTACAGCGCCGTGGGAAGCGCCCATAAGTACAACAGGCGTATAAAAATGCAATTTATTCATAATCTTAAGGAGCGCACCTCTCTTTCATACCGGTATGACCGGGACGATTCCCGTCATTATGTTGCGCTCAACGTGAGTTTTTGATGCATATGATAAAAAAAACAGCACTATTTATAATCCTATTAATGCTATCCAGTGCCTGCGCCGTTGGAACGGCGCATTCTGCGTCGAACGGCGGCGGCTCCTTCGCTCCCTGGGATTTTAATCGGGGGAAGAGCACTTCTCCGTATTCCGTCTCCCTTAAAGAGTCTTCACCGACCGCCTACTTTCTGAAAAAATCGATTCGATTCTTTATAGATTATATCTCTCCCGTCGACGGCGACCGCTGTCCCATGTATCCGACCTGCTCGTCCTACGGGCTGCAGGCGACGGAACGCCACGGCTTCATCATCGGTTTTATCATGACCGCGGACCGCCTCATCCATGAAAGCGATGAGATGACCTATGCTCCGCTGGTAGAGGTGGGTGGTTCCGTGAGATACATCGATACGCTGGACAACAATGATTTCTGGTGGTATTCAAAAGGACCGCCTTGACATTCTGAGCGCAGGTATTTGATTAACTATTAAACATGCCACACGAGGTATTCTGATATAATGTCTGAAGATTATTACATATTATTGGGTGTCGATAAAAAGGCGTCTGTCGATGAAATCAAGAAAGCCTATCGGAAGCTCGCGCTGAAATACCATCCCGACAAAAACCCCGGCGACAAGAAGGCGGAGGAACAGTTCAAGAAGATAAGCGAAGCCTACGCCGTATTAAGCGACCCGGAAAAGCGGCAGCAGTACGATACCTTCGGATCAGACGCCTTCGGGCGGCAGTTCAGCCAGGAAGATATTTTCAGGGGATTCGACCTCAATGAAATTCTCCGGGAAATGGGATTCGGGGGGAGCGGAGGTTTTACTTCTTTTTTCGGTGGCGGCGGAAAACGGGGGTATTCTAAACAGGGAGCCGACCCGTTTTCCCATTTCGGCGGCGGAGGGGGTCCATACAGGCGGCAGCAGCCCCAGAAAGGCGCTGACCTCGAGTACGAGCTCGGAACGACCCTTGAAGAGGCATACGCGGGCACCCAAAAGTCTATCGGCCTGAGATCATCGGGAATGAAGGATGAAATAAAGGTCAAGATACCTCAAGGAGTAAACTCCGGACAGAAACTAAGAATCCCGGGCAAGGGACAGCCGGGACCCAACAGCGGACCCGCGGGCGATCTTTACATCACAATAAAGATTCTTCCCCACAACGTATTCACCCGGGAAGGCGATGATATCTACGTCAAAAAATCGATTACATTTTCCGAGGCGGCACTCGGCACATCCATCGACGTTCCAACGCTGACCGGAGAAACGAAAAGAATAAAGGTTCCCGCCGGAACCCAGGCAAACATGAAGATAAGGATGAAGGGATTCGGCATGCCTCATTTCCGAGGCAAAGGAAAAGGCGATGAATACGTCACTATCAACATCTCAGTTCCGAAAAGCCTCACGGATAAGCAGAAGAAGATCATCGAAAGTCTCGTCAGAGAGGGAATTTAGTGGCGGTTGTCAAGCCCGCACGCATGATTTCCAACAGATACGGACATCTCGGAACATTGTTGCCATATAGTAACGTCTGATAAGATATGTTATGTAAACTTATATTTATGACAACAATTCTTCACTTTTGTCTTACTGCACTTGTTCACATTTTTTTAATTTCTTCTACATTCATGAGCCGTACGCCTTTTGAAGCAAGTATCGTTGCCGCCCTCAAAACGTCGTCAACACGTATGATGATGATCGCGTTTCCTTCCGCCGATATAACAGTCGCGTAAACATACTCGACATTGATATGTTCGCCTGCGAGTATCTCGAGCACCTCGGCCATGCCCCCCGGCCTGTCTTCAACTGCGACACCAATGACGTCCGAAATAATATAGTGATAGCCGCCATCCTCCAGAGCCCGTGAACAGGCTTCCGTATCGGCAACGATAAGCCGCGCCGTACCAAAATCCCTGGTTTCCGCCAGCGAAAGCGCCCGGAGATTGATACCGTGATCGGCAAGGCGCCTGGCCAAGACGGCAAGGCTTCCCGGCTTATTATCGAGAAAAATCGATATCTGCTGAAGTACATGCCCTTCTCTGCTCATTTGTCGGCTCCTGAATGAAACGTCTTATTACCTGATCACGGACACATCAGCGTTGCAAGCGCAATCGAATGAAGCTTCTCCCGGTCGGATGCGGTGCGTGAATCGATGAGAATCGGATTTTTAGCCCCCATGGCAACGTGGATGAGCATTTTATTTCCATAAAACTGAAGGCCTTTGCAGAAGATATTGCCCGCTTCAAGATTGGGAACGATGAGAATATCGGCACTTCCGGCTACCGGTGACTCGATCCCCTTCGCCCGCGCTGCCTCAACGTCGACGGCGTTATCGAGAGCAAAGGGACCGTCAACGACGCACCCCTCGACGGCGCCATCGTGACACATCTTCACGAGCGCGACGGCATCGATGGTGGACTGGAAATCCGGATGCACCTTCTCGGAACCTGACAGCAAGGCAACCTTGGGTCGGGATATTCCAAGACGGTGAGCAACAACGACGGCATTCCTGATGATTTCGAGTTTCTGCCGGATTCCTGGTGCAATCGCAATGCCGCCGTCGCTTACCAGGACAAGCCGTGAGGCGCCGCCACGGTCATCCTCATAGACCTCCACGTCGCTGAGAAGACCCTTTTTCAATCCTCCGGCAGGTCCCAGCGCCGCCTGGAGGAATTTGGAAGTAGGTACGTTGCCCTTCATCAGTATGTCGGCGCCCCCGGAACTGACGATATCGGAGGCGATAACCGACGCTTCCATGGTATCTTTCGCATTGATAATATCGAACGATTCTAGAGGAATACGGAATTTATCAGATATGACGGTAATCCACTCCCTGTTGCCGACAAGAACGGGATCGGAGATACCACGCAACGCTGCTTCTGACGCAGCAACAAGGGTTACACGATCGTCAGCGGCAGCGACGGCGACACGCTTCCGACCGCGGGATTCTGCCGTTTTCAGCAGTGCATCCATCGAGTTGATGCGCATAGGAGACACCTCATATCCCTGGAATTACGAATGAATGTTGGCTCAACCGCCCTTTTAACGTTTTACAACAAGGACAAGCCCCCTCGCCTTGCGTATGACCTTTTCCGATACGGAACCGATGAGCATTTCCTCAAGATTGCTCATTCCATGTGAACCGATGACAATGGCCGACACATTCTCCTCCTTTTCAACCCTTAAGATAGCGCTTGATGGAACTCCATTAACAATCCGTATATTAACGTTAAAACCATAATCTAATAAATCTTTCTCGATCGTCGAGATCTGCCGTTTCGCCTCCTGTTCGAGATCACTTCCGATCTCCTTCAGATTTTTCTTGTGGGAATACCATGCCATGGCATCGAAGAATCGGCTGTCGATAACATGGAGAATGACGACATCTTTCGCACCGGCTTCCTTCAGCTGTTTTACCACCGCCAGCGCCTTGAGCGATACGTCTGAAAAGTCAATGGGATAGAGTATTTTTTCGAACATGGTTCCCCCTTTTCTTTTTTGACTGCCATCTATCGGCTAAACAAGTTCTACATCACCCCAGGCACCGAGCTTGTCGTTTACAATAATCACGATCCCGAGAACTCCTTCAATAGTCGAGCCCCTGTCGAGGGCATGCCTGATGTCACCCTCCCCTTTTACCATATTTCCGAGCGACGTGGCGGCAGCATCGGCAAGAGCCCCGGATTTCGATATGACACAGACGGCATCCGCCTGTCCAAAGCTCAGAGAATGACCGACGGTGCCTGAGGACGTACAGACACAAAGTGGTGTTTTTTCACTCTGTATTTTAAGGGATACTTTATAACTCAGAGGAGAATCTCCGGCAAATATCCCTACCCGCGTCTCGTTGCGAGGACTGTGGATGAAAATATCTCCGCCATTCTCAACGATAACGGTATCTGACATGCCGACAAGGTCCATGCCGACATACTGGGCAATTGCACCGGCGACAGCCGCCATCGGGCCGACACCGGCGACACGGGATGCGTCCTCCATTTCTCTGATGATGGGCGGAGCGACCGGATCAACGTCGATCGGGGTGAGGGATTCAAAAAAAACAGGGCGATAGGTGATGTATTCTTCTATCTGACGCCGATAGGCGTAGACTGATTTCAGCACCAGATCTTTTAAATCACGGTCCGCGGTGATCAAAAGATCGGTTTGTTCGACGGCAACGTGGAACGTGGCATAATTCCCCCGATGTATCTTCGCCCGGTATGTCCGGTCATGACAGACCGTGGATGGATGGCTCCGCAGTGCGGTATTCGACATTTCCGTTGCAGATTTGAATGTTTTCAATAGTGCGTACCCGCTCCTGTCGTCATCTGAACTTTGTCGTGCCGGCACCAAAAAGTATATCTACTTCGCTCCTGATGTCCTCGGATATATCAATGGCGCAGCCGTTTCCCAGCGATATGACTGTTTCTGTCCCGTTGCCGGAAAAAAGGTGAATGTAACCTTTATTCTTTCCTCTGTATTTCGCCAGGAGCTTTTTCAGTAATTCAACATCGCCTTCTTTCGCCGTCTCTGCGTTTATCATAAAATGAACGGATGTGAATGGATTTTTCAGGGCTTCGGTAAGCGGAACGATCTCAGTGGCAATAATTTTAGGGCTTTCTTCTCCGGCATCCACTTTCCCCTTGACAAGCAGCGGTTCATCGCTGTTGATAAGAGAGAACGCGTCTCGATAAAGGTCCGAGAATACGATGACCGCAAGGCTTCCCTTCATATCTTCAAGGGTTACATAGGCCATAGTGTCTTTCCTCTTGGTGGTCACGTTCCGGACATTGCTGACGATGCCGGCCGCGGATACGGGAGTTCCTTCCCCCTTCGCCGCGATCGTTTCCGAATCGCAGTCGGTTACCATTCGCACTCGATCACCGAACTGCAACAGGGGATGGCCGGTAATATAAAAGCCGAGGGTCTCTTTTTCGTTGGCCAGGATTTGATCCTGTCCCCATTCGGGGACCTCGGGCAGCTCTATGCCGGGCTCATCGGAGATCTCTTCCGTATCGAAAAGTGAAAACTGGCCGCTGGCCCGGTCTCTGCTCCGCTTCTGTGCCACGTCCACCAGCCGCTCGAATCCTTCCATGAGGCGGCGCCTGTTTTTCTCAAGGGAATCGAAGGCACCGCATTTAATCAGACTCTCCAAAACCTTCTTGTTGGCCCTTCTGAGATCGACGCGACTGCAGAAATTGTAGAATGACGAGAATTTTTCACCTTCTTCCCTGGCTTCGATGATCGAATCAACAGCGCCGACGCCGACATTTTTTACCGCCGCCAGGCCGAATCTGATACCGTCGCCGCTCACGCTGAAGTCCCTGAAAGAATCGTTGATATCCGGAGGGAGGACCTCGATGCCCATTTCCTTGCAGGATGATATATATTTGATGATATTGTCTCTGTTGTTCTTTTCACTCGTCAGCAAAGCGGCCATAAATTCAACAGGGTAATGGGCCTTCAGATAGGCGGTCTGATAGGATATCATCGAATAGGCGGTGCTGTGGGATTTATTGAATCCGTATTCGGCAAATGTTTCCATCTGTTTCCAGATGACTTCCGCCTTTTTCTCATTAATCTTCTTCTTTTTCGCTCCTTCGAGGAACTTCGGCTTTTCCTTCTCCATCTCGGCGGGCTTTTTCTTGCTCATGACCCGGCGGAGATTGTCTGCCTCTGCCATGGTGTAACCGCCGATCGCTCCGGCGATCTGCATGACCTGTTCCTGATAGACGATGACACCGTATGTCTCCTCCAGAATGTTTTCCAGGTGGCTGTCTTCGTAGGCTATCTTCTGCCTTCCCTGTTTTCGGGCTATGAAATCGGGAACCATGTTCATGGGACCGGGACGATAGAGGGCGATCAAAGCGATGATATCTTCGATACAATCGGGCTTCATCGTTACCAGAATTTCCTTCATGCCCGAACTTTCAAGCTGGAAGACCCCGTCTGACTGCCCCTTTACCAGAAGTTCATATGTCCGTTTATCATCAAGGGGAACCGCCTCGATATCAATGTCGATTCCCCTCCCCTCCCTGATAAACCTCAACGTGTTATTAATGACGGTCAGTGTCCTCAGGCCGAGAAAATCGAACTTGGTAAGACCTACCGCCTGAAGATCGTTCATGGGAAACTGCGTCACCACGTCATCATTGGGGCTTTTACAGATCGGGACCCTCTCAACGAGGGGTTTGTCGGAAATAACCACGCCGGCGGCATGGGTCGACGAATGACGCGTCAGACCTTCGAGGGCACGGGACATGGAAAGAAGCTTTTTGATCTTTTCGTCTTTTTTTTCTTCTTCCCTGAGACGGGATTCCTGTTTAATCGCGTCATCAAGCTTGATATTAAGGGTGTTGGGAATCAGTTTGGCGATCCTGTCGACCTCACCGTATGAGATATTCAGGGCCCTGCCCACATCGCGAACAACGGCCTTCGCCTGCATCTTCCCGAAAGTGATAATCTGGGCGACCCGGTCTTTGCCATACTTTTCAGTTACGTATCGAATAATGTCGTCCCGCCCTTCCATGCAGAAATCGATGTCGATGTCAGGCATGCTCTTTCTGTCTGGATTCAGAAACCGCTCAAAAAAGAGTTTATACCTGATGGGATCGATATTCGTTATGCCGAGTGCGTAGGCAACCAGACTTCCCGCTGCCGATCCGCGGCCGGGCCCCACTGGAATATTGTTCTTTTTCGCATAGGTGACGAAATCCGCCACTATCAGAAAATATCCCGGGAATCCCATAGATTCGATGATTTTAAGCTCGGATTCGAGCCGTTCCTCATAGACACGTCGGAGATCGCCGTTTCCTTCCTTCTGTATCGACGGCATCAACCGTCCCAGTCCCTCCCGGGCCATTCGGGCCAGGTGTTCGTCCGGGCTGGTGCCGTTATGAATTTCAAAGCGAGGGAGATAAATATGATCGAAATCGAGGACCAGGTTGCATCGCGAGGCGATCTGGACGGTATTTTCTATCGCTACGGGACAATAATGGAAGGCCGCCTTCATTTCCTCCGGCGATTTCAGGTAAAAATGATCCGTCTGGAGCTTCATGCGTTCTTCATCATCCATGGTTTTCCCCGTCTGGATGCAGAGGAGGATCTCATGGGCTTCCGCATCGGCTCGATTGAGATAATGACAGTCGTTCGTCGCTACCGGAGGAATTGAAAGCTCTTTGCCGAGGGCGAGGAGATCCTTGTTGACCGCCGCCTGCTCGGGGATACCGTTTTCCATCAACTCAAGATAGAAATTTTCATCGCCGAAGATACAGCGGTATTCTTCCGCCGCCCGCCGCGCCGCATCACGATTACCCCGCATGAGATGACCGGGTATTTCGCCGTGGAGACAGGCGCTCATGGCGATGAGCCCGTCGCCGTGCTGTGACAGCAGTTCCTTGTCAACCCGCGGTCGGTAGTAAAACCCCTCGAGATACCCGGCGGACGTCAACTTCATGAGATTCTGGTACCCCTCGGTATTCCGGGCAAGAACGACGAGGTGGCTGTTATTTTCCGGCCTGCTGTCTGGACTCCTGTCGAATCGGCTTCCGGGAGCCACGTACAGTTCACAGCCGATAATGGGTTTAATGCCTTTCCGGTAGGCCTTCTGGTAAAATTCAACCGTTCCGAACATGTTGCCATGATCGGTCATGGCAATTGCGGGCATTGCAAATTCCTTCGACTTGTCGAAAAGATCGTCAAGGCGGATCGCTCCATCAAGAAGGCTGTACTGGGTGTGTACGTGAAGATGGACAAAATCAGCGTGCTTCATGATAATTCACATGCAATTCATGTTAGTTATGGAATTCAGTGAGATATCCGTTCAATATCACGGCGACAGTGAATGGTCGTCGTCTATTCGCTGACACCGTGCGACGGGATACCACATCATTGATGCCTTCAATCGTAAAGGTTCGAGAAAAATGAGGATTACAATGAGATTTACGCCGTCCGAATCAACACGTCCGCCATGCCGGCATCAGTCGACCCAGTAATTGGGAGCCTCCTTGGTAATGATGACATCGTGGACATGGCTTTCTCTCAGCCCTGCGGAGGTAATACGGATAAACGACGCCTTCTTTCTCAGCTCGTCGATCGTCCGGCATCCAACGTATCCCATGCCGGCTCTCAGGCCACCGATCAACTGGAACAGGCTTGAAGAGAGCGGCCCCCTGAAGGGAACCCGCCCCTCGATACCTTCAGGGACAAGTTTCGGTGTTCCTTCCATCTCCTCTCCCTGGTAGTATCGGTCCCGACTGCCCGCTTTCATTGCCTCGAGCGACCCCATTCCCCGGTATACCTTGTAGCTTCGTCCCTGGAAAAAGATCGTCTCCCCCGGGCTCTCTTCCGTCCCCGCGAAGAGCCCTCCGATCATAACGGAGTGTGACCCCGCGCCAAGGGCCTTGACGACATCGCCGGAATATTTGATACCCCCATCGGTAATAATGGGAACATCATATTTGATAGATGCCTTGCAGCATTCCCTTATGGCGGTCATCTGGGGAACACCCACGCCGGCGATGATTCGTGTCGTACAGATCGATCCGGGGCCGACTCCCACCTTGACCGCATCGACACCCGCCTTTATCAACGCTTCAGCCCCGTCGTAGGTGGCGACATTTCCGGCAATGAGTTCGCATTGGGGGAAATTCAGTTTCGTATCTCTTATGGCGTCTAAAACGCCTTTCGAGTGCCCGTGGGACGTGTCGATGGCGATAACATCGGCCCCCGACGCCAACAGGGCCGCCACGCGCTCTTCCCTGTCGAGAATTCCCACCGCTGCGCCCACTCTCAACCTTCCCAGGGAGTCTTTACAGGCACTGGGGAATTTCTTGATTTTTTCTATATCCTTGATGGTTATCAAACCCTTGAGGTTTGAGTTGCCGTCCACCACAAGAAGCTTTTCAATTCGATGCTTATGGAGGAGTATTTTCGATTCCTCCAAGGTAATATCGGTTGACACCGTTACAAGATTTTCTTTGGTCATCACGTTTGAAATGGGCTGATCGAGGTCCGTTTCGAAACGGAGGTCGCGGTTGGTCAGAATTCCGACGAGCTTTTTCTTTTTCCCCCGGACGATTGGAACGCCAGATATGCGGTATCTACTCATCAGTTCCAGGGCATCCCTCACTTTCTGCTCCGACTCCATGGTAATCGGGTCGACGATCATGCCGCTTTCCGATTTCTTCACCTTATCTACTTCAAGAGACTGGCGCTGAATGCTCATGTTTCTGTGAATTATTCCGATGCCACCTTCCTGGGCCATGCAGATTGCCGTCCTGGATTCGGTGACCGTGTCCATAGCGGCGCTGATGACCGGAATCTGCAGTGTGATGTTTTTTGTAAGGATCGTCGATGTGTCTACCTCATGAGGCAAAACCTGAGATTCTGCCGGGACAAGCAGAAGGTCATCGAACGTAAGGCCTTCCCGTATCGTTTCATCAAGCATGTACTCCCCCTGTCCTTCCAATTACCTGTGGGTTGATGGTTTGTTGTTTATGTAATATTTCTCGTTATTTATGAAAATATAGTATGAATCGGTATCCTCATCATGCCGTATAAAATCGGCAAGCTGATAATAGCTCGCCCTGGAAAAGCGGGCCGTAAAGCAGTTATCCTTCACGGAACAGTACATGACATTGTCTGCTCCGATCCTCACGGTCGCCGGGTCCAGTTGATCGAGATCCTCATTATTCAGCAGCAGGTAAATCACCTCTTCTTCCGACTCCTTTGAGTTGAAAGTATACACCGCCTTCACAACATAGGGAGAATCTTCCACCTCTATGTAACATCGGTCGTTCCCCAGCTCTATGATGTATCGTCCCGACTCATCTCTTCTCAGATTTTCATAAAACAGGTTGACGATATCTTTCCTGAACATCTCGGCATCGTGGAAATACCACACACCGTTCTTATCCACCCGTATATTGCCGAAAGGAATCTCGTTTGTGTCGTTCGCCGTCATTATCATCCGTCCGCGGTCATCGCCTGCTGTCGAGCAGTATTGTCACCGGTCCGTTATTCAGGAGTTCGATTTTCATCAGCGCCTGAAAGATGCCTGTCTCCACCTTCCCTATCTTTGTTCGCGCGTTCGCCACGAAGTGTTCATAGAGCCTCTCCGCCAGTTCAGGCTCACCGGCGTCCACGAACGACGGCCGTCGCCCTTTCCTGCAGTCGGCAAGCAGGGTAAACTGGGAAACCACGAGAAGTTCTCCCGCAATGTCGATGAGGGACAGGTTCATCTTCCCCGCATCATCTTCGAATATCCTTAGATTTATGATCTTATCGACAAGGTGATCGGCATCTGCCTGTTCGTCCCCTTTTTCAACACCGAGAAGAACGAGAAACCCCTTCCCGACGGCACCGACCGTTTCTCCATCCACAATAACCGTTGCGTAATCAACCCGTTGAATAACAGCTTTCATCATTTATCACTCGATTATGAAACTGGTGTGATGCTATCAATAATTATTTCTTGCTTCAAGCTTTTTGTGGAATCTGTCGGAAAGCAAGAGGCGATCAGCATGCCTTCCCTGCGCTGATCGCCATTCACTCATACTGTTGCAGGCAGTCGATGATTCACCGGCCCGGTATCATGAGGTTGTTGAAAAACGACTACCTGTCCCGCCTGTGCCGGGATTCCCCTCTTCCCTGCAGTGTTCCCTAGAAGAAGTTCTGCAGCTTCATTGCAGCGGAGATATCGCCGTCGATCTTCAGTTTTCCCGACATGAAGAGTTTCATGGCGTTCGCATCTTTCTGAAGCATCGCCACAAAATCGCCTGCGTTCATGGTAATGGTGCAGGCGGGGTTGTCATGCATGCCCTCTCCCGAATCGGGAGATGTCCCGGTCAGGTCGAACCACCATTCACCGCCTCCGTCACCGTTCAGAACAAACTGGAAAACCGTATTGATTTTCTGGGTTATCCCTTCGGTCGCATTGATTCTCTCCCTGATTTTTTCAATCATATCCTTCGCGGTTACGCCCATCAAACAACCTCCTCGAAAAATGGTAATATGGCACTAAGCCCCGCAGGTTGTCAGCACACGGCCCGTCCCCGGGGCGGCAATCCGTGACTACTGTTTCAGTCGACGAATTTCATCGATATTCTCATTCAACTCTCCCCCCAGCGTTGTAAGCCTCCCGTACAGGTGTTCGAGTTGTTCCTTCCATATCATTTCCAGACCGTTCGCGAAAGACCGAAGTAACCGATTCGCTCTCTTTTCTACGATTTTTACATATCGACTATGGAATCGGTATCCGATAAATACATTTATCAACGCGAAGCTTCCCAAGGCAGCGAGGCCGCGGGGGGTGAATGCCGAAACCACCGCCGTTGCGATAAAATTCAAGGCTGTGGCCATACCGGGGTTATTGTAGAGGTCTCGCCATGCCGCTTCGCCGGCCAGTGAGAATACCAGGAGACAGGCGATGAGCAGATAAACGGCATACTGCGCCCCCCGATAGAGGGCATACCGATGGCGATTCCCCTCTGAGAAAGAGGCCATGCCGGACGTTATGATCGTTTCCTCCACCTGTTCCATCGAATGGTGGTCAAACTCGCTTCTCAGGCGTTCGACCAATGGAGCAATAATACCTTCCCGGAGTAGTCTGCCTTCGACATTGATTGCTATCCTTTCGGTCTGATTCCGGACCAGGGAGACAACGTCGTCAAGGTCGGAAAGAATAGTCCCTACTTCCCCCGGTTCGCCTGTCCCTGGCGGCGCTCCGCCTCTTCCAAAGTGAAACATAAGCGCCGAAGGGCCGACGAGAACATCCCTGTCCGTTGTCATTGAGATCAGCTTCATCCTGAGAGGAGTAGATTCAGACCACAGGGTTATCGCTTCATGGAAGGACTGTCCCCACTTTTCCATTTCCCGCTTGAAGTCCTCTGCGATCCGGCCAATCTGTTCCTTGAACATGGCAAGGTTGAGCATCTCTTTTTCGAACAGTCCGAATAGATCATCGGTCTCCTTATCGATATTAGCCGCCTTGATGACCCTGACTTCTTTCAGTTCACGCTGTCGAAACAGTTCCGCCCGCAGAGACAGGAGCTGATTCCACGGCGCATGATCGGCATTCTCAATGAACTCAAGGGCCGATACATGGTACATCACCGGCTCTTCGACACCGGCGTCTCTCAGATAGTGCCTGAGGGACATAGATATCGAGTGAAGCCTTTCATATCCCGATCCCTCTTTCCCCTCATCGAAGAGGAGATCCACCTTGTTCACGACAAAATAGAAATTCCGCCGTGCCATGGGAACATCTTTCAAGAGGGTGAAGAAGGATGCGTCGGCATATTTCTCCGGCGATGTAACCCATATGACAATGTCGAGATACCCGAGGAATGTCAGCACCTGATCCCGATGTTCCCCGACGATGCTGTCAAAATCGGGAAGATCGCATATAAGGATCTGACTAATCGAATCCTCGTCGTGGGTTACCTCTTTCCAGGGGATGCGATCCAGGGGAAAATTGGAAGGGAGGGACGTATCTCTGAATCGGTAGATCAACACGGCATCCGTATGGGGTCGTCTGTGGCTTGTTGAAGCAATAGGGGAACCTGCCAGGGCGTTCATGAGGCTCGACTTTCCCACTCCCGTCCCGCCGATCATGCCGATAAGCAGGGAGCTTTGCGATACCGATTCGAGTTTTTCCAGGAGATCGCCGGACCTTACGAAGAGAAACTCCCGTTCCTTCGGCCTCAGCGCGTAAAAGACCCCTTCTCTGACGAAGGCCCTGGCCCTGATCAGGTTTTGACGGAGTTGTTCCACCGCATCGGTCATACCATGATCTCTCCCAGTTCATGTTGAAAAGCCCTGATGGCGTCAACTGCTTCCGATGAAGCCGTCAGGAGTAACGCCCTCTCTGCATAGCGGTCCTTCTGGTCCGTCAGTATTGAAAGAAGTCCCCTCCGATACCGCTCGTCCAGTTCACTGGCGATTTTCTTAATTTCCCGGGACGCGAAAAGTTCCGCCGACCCCTTCGTAACAAAAGGGGCAAAAATTGAATCCAGCGCCGCCTCGAGAATGCTGATGCCTCCTCCCAGTACAATCTCAAATGAAACGATAAGAATCCCCCATAGAATTGCCGTTGTATAGATCCCCCATTCCTTTGTCCGTGAAATGCCCCGGGCCATCTCGGCAAACGTTTCATCCAGCCAGCGGGCCAGTTTCTCCTGCTCTTCCTCTATTCTTGCTCTGATCTCGTCTCCGGTCATGACAATATCGGCACTCCGTATTTCCCTGTACAGCGGTGCCGTCTTATCCTCCGGTGACAGATTTTCCAGTACCTGCCGATTGAACCGTTCCATCACCAGGAGAATCGGTGTTATGTCAATCTTTCTTCTTATTTTAAGCAATTCCGCCGAATGATCATGCGCTGCCTTAGCTTTCATTATGCCGAAAAGCCTCAGTGGAGCCGTGACGAACCTGATGACATACCCCCGTGGTTTCCTGAAGATATCGTACTTGGTAAATATCTTCCTTATTTCCCGCTGTAGATGGCCTCGCGACGTTCTCGCATAGTGTTGTTCGAGCCCGGTCATAATTTCGCTGCCGCCTGCCTCATAGAGACGTTCCAGGGCTCCGAGCCAGTCTTCCGCCGCGGTCCGTTCACGAAGCACCTGACCCAGAAAACAGTCGACCTTTTTAGACAAAGCAGCAGCGGCATGACGTTCGCTTTCGAGCCGGAGAGACGAAACATTGAGGGGATTACAGAGATCGGCAAAAGCAGCTTCAAATGCCGCGAATTGAGAATTCCCGGCGATCCGGTCCCGTGTAACCTTTTTCATATAGGGAATCAGATAAAGGCGGTCCGCTGCGATATTCACCCTCTGTTCATGAAAAAACCGGATGACATCGTCGTTCGTCAGCTCCGGCGATGCTTTGTTTATGAGCAGAAAATACGGTTTCCCCTCTCGGTATACCCGCTGAAAAAAGTGTGACGGCACGGCGTCTGCGTACTTTTCCTGGCTTGCGATAAAGATAATGATGTCAGCGAGGAGGTAAAAGACTTCGGCCACATGGCGATTCGCTATTTCAAGGCTGTCCAGGTCAGGAGTATCGACAACGGCGACATGTTTAAAATCATGTCGTTCATGTTCCACAACGGAAAACCGTCCCTGCGCGCCGCTGTTTCCCTGGGTATCGTCATGCCGTTGCAACTCCAGATCGTCAAAAGGAAAGGTGCCGATACGGCTGCTCTCGCTGACAAAGACGATGGGTCCTTCTGTTTTCGGCCGCACTACCCCCGTTTCACTGATGTCGGCACCGCACAGCGCGTTGAAACAAAGGGACTTTCCCGTTCCCGTTCCGCCGACAAAAACGGCCCATAGGAGAGTCGTAGCCCGCTTATAGATGAAAGCGGCACACTCCCTCTGCAGCGATCGTTTCAAACGATCGAATTCCGGCACCGCCATGGTGAGCCCCGCGTGCGGTACGTCTTTCAGAGCAGATTCTAACTGCTCTGGGAAATGTTCGCTCGTAATCGTCATTGTCGCCGGTTTTCTCCATTGAGGTTCTTCAGGGCGAGCATCAGCGCCTGCGTCCCCGACCTGCCATGACCCTGCGCCTTCACGGCTATATACAGTTGATGCACCAACGCCAGTCCTGGGAGTGTCAGATCGAGGGATTCCGCTTCCCTGAGCGCGATACCCATGTCCTTGATAAAGTGTTCCACGAAAAAACCGGGGTCATAGTTGCCCTGGGCGATCCGCCGCCCCAAGTTGTTGATACACCAGGAACTTGCCGCCCCTTTCCCGATGATATCGATGACGGTATCTTCATCGAGACCGCTTTTGTTCGCGTAGAGGAGTGATTCGCACACACCGATCATCGTCCCGGCGATGAGAATCTGGTTGCACATTTTGGTATGCTGTCCCGATCCGGCCTCTCCCATGTAGGATATGGTTTTCCCCATGGTCTGAAAAAGGGGGGACGCCTCATCGAATGCCTTCCTGTCTCCACCTGCCATGATTGCCAGAGCTGCCTCCCGCGCCCCGATATCGCCGCCGGAAACGGGCGCGTCGAGACTGCTGATACCCTTCGCAGTAGAGGCATCGGCGATTTTCCCGGCCAGCCCGGGACTGCTGGTCGTCATATCGATAACGATGCGACACGGCCCGTCGGCGGTAAGGATACCTTCTTCCCCGAAATATACTTCTTCAACATCCCGGGGGAAACCCACCATGGTAAAAACAAACTCCCCGTTGCCCGCGACTTCGGCGGGAGTCTCGCACCACCTCGCTCCTCTCGCGAGCAACGGCGCCGCTTTTTCTTTGGTACGGTTGTAGAGAAAAAGTTCGTGACCTGCGGCATGCAGGTGCCCGGCCATCGATGCCCCCATAATTCCCGTACCGATCCATCCGATTTTCATTGCTCAGCACTCCTCTTCCGATTTTTACATGCTGTTGCCCAATTAAAATTTCATTTGAGCGGCCTCCGTGGAAGGCTAAGGGCAAATGGCGTAAGGCCCAAGGCGAAGGCCGAATCCTCGCAGTTCCTGGAGCAATTTGAAGATTTATCAAAAAGCTCCTTAGACCCAGTGAAAATGAATGTGGGCAACAGCCTGTTTATTTCTATTCTCATCCGCCCCGACAGTGTCCGGGGGAACGGATGCAAACACCGTTTTCCGCATCACTGTGACTATGAGGATAAATGATCAAAAATGCAACCTGAAAACTGTTCCTTGCCAGAGGAACGGGATTGGTGTATCAAAGGGTCCTTTAAACATCAATCGCATTTTTCTGCATGATATGAACGTTTATGAGTAAAAAAATTCTTCTGATCAATCCTTGGATATATGATTTCGCCGCATACGATTTCTGGGTCAAACCGCTCGGGCTCCTCTCTCTCGCTTCATTACTCCGGGAAAATGGGCACGACATCTACTACATCGACTGTCTCGAGCCCTTTCATCCCCGGATGCTTCGTGATCCGCAGGTGAAAGCCCCGAAACGGAAACCCACGGGAGCAGGGAAATTCGCCAGGGAAATCATCCCCTCCCCTCTACAGCTGAAACATGTGCCGAAGAATTACAACCGGTACGGCATTACCCCTGAGATATTCAAAGACGAACTGGCAGGAATCCCACGGCCTGACCTTATCTTTGTTACCTCTATGATGACGTACTGGTACCCCGGAGTCATCGATACTATACGGCTTGTCAAGGAGGCATATCCAGGCGTTCCGTTGGTCCTGGGGGGAAATTACGTGAGCCTCTGCAGAGACCATGCGGCTGCGCATTCCGGTGCCGACTGCGTCGTGACCGGTGAAGGAGAAAGGGCACTATCACGGATTCTCGAACGGTTCTGCGGCGATTTGCCCCGTTTTCTCCCTGATTTCTCGGACCTTGACACATACCCCTACCCCGCGTTCGATCTCCTGAAGCAGGCCGACCAGGTCCCCATCATAACGTCACGGGGCTGCCCTTTCAGGTGTACCTATTGCGCCTCCCATCTGTTGAACGACCGGTTCAGAACGCGGTCCCCCCTGAAGGTCGTTGATGAAATCGAATCCTGGAACAAACTCCGCGGCGTGAGGAACTTCGCCTTTTACGACGACGCCCTCCTGGTCGGTGCGAACAGCCGGGCCATCCCCATGCTCAGAGAGCTGATGCGGCGGGACATCGATTGTGAATTTCACTGTCCCAACGGGCTTCATCTGAGGGAAATAACGAAAGAACTGGCGACACTCATGTACCGTGCCCGATTCACCACGATCCGCTTCGGTTTTGAAACGGCAAGCGTCAAACGGCAACTGGACACAGGTGGGAAGATTACTAACGATGAAGCAAGAGACGCGATAGCCCATCTCAGAAACGCCGGTTACGGAGAGGACGACATCGGCATGTATATCCTCTGCGGCCTCCCCGGGCAGACCTCCGAGGAAGTCGAAGCGACCATCGAATTCATCAAATCCTGCGGCGCCCGTCCGGTGATCGCCGAATATTCCCCCATACCGGGCACCGACTTGTGGGGTGACGCCGTGGCAAGGTCCCGCTATGACCTGACGGGCGAGCCTCTGTTCCACAACAACACGCTTCTGCCGTGTCAGAACAGCATGCTCACCTATGAGATGTATGAGCGATTAAAATCATTGACACGGGAACGATAATGCTTGCGTCGACGGGCCGCGCATTTTACAATGCCACTTATTAACACATGGAAAGGATAGCAATGGATGCTTTTTTCTGGTGGGGTAAAATGGCGGTTGTTACCGTGATTTCTCTCTTTTTTTTCCTGCTGGGTATCGATTCTCTCATTTCGTCCTACCGGTCCACGTCACCCCATGTCTTTGTCATGGGGTTTTTTTCCTCGAATCTGATGATCATGATCAGCGCCGTGGGCATCATCTATCCGGCGGTCACCATCTACCGGAGATATAGACCATCCGTCCATGAGGACAATGACGATGCGCGATAAACGATGGAAGTGCTTCAAAAGCGCCGCCCTTATCAGCATCCTTTTCGGTGCTGTCATAACGGTTGTGGTAATGGCAGGCGTGAGCATACCGGCCCATGCCTATGACCTGGAAAAGAAGGTTCGGGAATACACACTCGAGAATGGATTACGGGTCCTTGTTGTGGAACGACATTTCAGTCCCACTGTTTCGCTCTACATTCGATACAAGGTCGGCGCAGTTGATGAAAACGACGACCAGACCGGCACCGCCCACCTCCTTGAACACATGCTTTTCAAGGGTACGAAAACCATCGGGGCCCTGGACTGGGAGCGGGAAGAACCGATCCTCGAAAAAATCCGTGGCATTATCAAGGCCATCGACAGGGAATCGATGAAGGGCGACAGAGCCGACAGAGAGAAACTGGAAACCCTTCAGCAGCACCTGTCATCCCTTCAGGCCGAAGCCCGGCGACTCTTCAAAGAAAATGAGATTGACAGCCTGTATACGGAAAATGGCGGCCTGGACATGAACGCCTTTACAGGGTACGACCAGACGACGTACTTCGTCAACCTTCCCTCAAACAAGATCGAACTCTGGGCGCGGATCGAATCCGATCGAATGGTGAATCCCGTTTTCAGGGACTTTTATGCCGAACGCAATGTGGTCATTGAAGAGAGAAGACAGACCGTCGGTTCAAACCCATCACGGCAGTTGATGGAAGATTTCCTGGCAACAGCATTTATGGTCCATCCTTATCGGCGCCCCATCCTTGGGTGGGAATCGGGGATGCGCTTCCTCGATATCGACGCCGTAAGAAAATTCGTCACAACATATCACGGGCCGGACAACACGGTCATCGCCGTTGCGGGAGATGTAAACACCGACGAGGTAATGAGGATCATCAGGAAGTACTTCGGGTCCATACCGAAACATGACACGCCGCCACGTCATATACTGACAGAGTCGACACAGACAGGGGAACGAAGGATCAATCTGACATCCGACGCCAATCCCGAGCTGATCATCGGATATCACAAGCCGACCCTTCCCACATTCGACGACTATGTTTTTGATCTCATTGACATGATCCTGAGCAGGGGGAGGACTTCGAGGCTGCATGCATCGCTCGTCGAGAAACAACAGATTGCTGCCGAGGTTGCGACGGCGAACGGATTTCCCGCCGCCCGGTATCCCAACCTTTTCGTTTTCTTCGCAACTCCCCGCCACCCCCACACGAATGGAGAGTGTGAAAAGGCCGTATATGAAGAAATCGACCGGCTGCGAAATGAACCTGTTCCTGAAGAGGAGATCAGAAAAGCGAAAAATCAATTGAAGGCAGATTTTCTGAGGCGGCTTGATTCAAACAGTGGTCTGGCAAGCATGCTGTCCTATTATGAGTCGATAGCCGGCGATTACCGATATATAAACAACTACCTGGCCTCTATCGAGAAAATAAGCGCCGGCGACATCATAAAGGCGGTGAATACCTATTTCACAGCTGAAAACAGAACGGTGGCACACCTGGTAACGAAGAGCATACCATCCCTTCGCTCGGCTGAGGATAAAGAAGAATGAAACGGTTTACTCACCTGGTCCTTATCATATGCGTTCTATCTATATGGATGACGGCGGGATGCCGTTCTGCGGAGATGGTACATCCCGACGAGATAGCCTTTCCGCCCCTCGAATTCCAGCCTCCCCGACCCGAACGGGTTGAGCTGTCCAACGGTATCATCTTTTATTTTATGGAGAATCATGAACTTCCCCTCATCAACGTTACGGCTCTCGTCAGAACGGGCTCAATGTACGACCCGGAGGGAGAGGAAGGCCTGGCCGAAATAACGGGCATGGTCATGAGAACCGGCGGCACCACCGCCATGACCGGCTACGAAATCGACATGGAACTGGATGTAATGGCGGCAGATCTATCCGTCGGCGTTGAAAAAGACAGGGTGGCGGTATCGCTTTCAGCCTTAAAAGAAAGCAGTGAGTTGGCGATGAAAATCTTCTCGGATATTCTCAAAAATCCGGTATTTGAGCAAAAAAAAATGCAGGAGGCACAGAATATCAAGGTCGAAGAACTGCGACGGATCATTGATAATCCCCAGGAAATGGCATTTAGAGAGTTTATCCGCATTATGTACGGGGATAACCCGAGAGGCCGCCTGAGCAGCGTTTCATCCGTCGAGGCGATTACCCGTAATGACATGGTCATGTTCCATAAACGGTTCTTTTTCCCCGGAAATATTATGATTGCCGTAACGGGAGACATGACAAAGGAAGAGGCGGTCACGCTCATGAACCGCTACTTCGGGTCATGGGACGTTTCAGGAGAGGTTCCTGCGATACCGATGCCGGATGTGCACCCCACGGGTTCCTTATATTACATCTTCAAGGACATTTCCCAGTCGATCATCATCATCGGCCGGTTTGCTCCCGGTAAAGACGATCCTCTTTACTACGCGTTCAAGGTCCTCGATTTCATCGTCGGAAGCGGCGGATTCCGTTCACGTATATTCAGCACGGTGCGCAACGAACTCGGGCTTGCCTACAGTGCCGGAAGCTTTTATTCCGCACGGGAAGGATTCGGCATCTTCGGAACCTACGCCATGACCCGGACGGAAGCGACGGGGAAGGTCCTGTCGGTGCTTCAGTCCATTACGGAGGACATAAAGAATCGGGGGGTCACCGGCGACGAACTTGCCTGGGCGAAACGGTCGCTCATCAACAATTTCGTGTTTTCATACTCTTCCGCGGAAAAGATCGCCTTTGAATACTTGCTTCTCGAATACTATGATCTTCCGCGGGATTTCCTTGAATCGTACCGTCAACGGATCGAGGATGTTACCGAAAACGATCTGCTGAGGGCCGCCGGCACATATCTTCAGGACGGCGAAGCGCCCATTCTTGTCCTGGGAAATGAAAAAAAATTCGACCGGCCGTTGTCGTCATTCGGAACGGTCAAACAGATAATGATGGACGACACTGCGGGATCCCGCAACAAATAGCCCGGCCACAAACGGCCGGATACGCGATGGACTCGACAGATAACGACGCAACCGATTAAACGAATGGAGAAGCTATGATTAACGATGAACTGTTTGGCAGAATAACCCGGCGAGTCGATTCGTATCGGGACGACATGATCAGCCTTCAGATCGGCCTCACCGCTATTCCGGCGTTGAGCCCTGAAAACGGCGGCGAGGGTGAATATGAAAAGGCTCAGTTTATCATCTCGTATCTCCGGGAGAAGGGATTCGAAAATGTATCAACCATCGATGCTCCGGACGATCGTGTCCCATCAGGCGTTCGACCGACGGTTATCGCGACGCTTCCCGGCAGGAATCGGGACAGAACTGTCTGGATACTGACCCATACCGACGTTGTTCCTCCCGGAGAGCTGAAACTCTGGAGTGAAGACCCCTACCGGGCATATGTGAAGGACGGCAAAGTCTACGGCAGGGGCACGGAAGACAATCAACAGGACCTCGTGTCGTCCCTCTTCGCCGCCAAGGCGTTCCTGGATGAAGGGATCTCCCCCGAATCGACGATCGGTCTGATTTTCATCGCCGACGAGGAAACGGGAAGCGACATGGGGGCTTATTACCTGCTCGAACATTACGATCACCTGTTCCGCGCATCGGATGTCATTGTCGTTCCTGACTTCGGAAATGACAGGGGCGACGCAATCGAAATCACGGAAAAGAGCACCCTGTGGCTCCGCATCGAAACGAAGGGCAGACAGTGCCATGCCAGCAAACCGTCGGTCGGAAAAAACGCCTTCGCCGCGGCATCTCATTTTGTCGTCCTCCTGAGGCAGCTCTATGACCATTTCGACGCCGTCGATCCCCTCTTCGAACCCCAGGAAAGCACGTTCGAACCGACAAAAAAGGACGCCAATATTCCCAACATCAATACCATCCCCGGTCAGGATGTATTCTATCTCGACTGCAGGGTCCTGCCCGTCTACGATCTGAAAGAGGTAAAAGAAAAAATCCGCCGCATGGCGGATGCAATAGAACAGCAGTTTCAGGTGACGATCGATATATCTCCGGTCCAGGAGGCGCAGTCACCCCCGGCAACGAGCAGCGATGCCCCCGTTGTTGTCGCTCTGCAACGGGCGATCCGCGATATTTACGGAGTTGAAGCGCGGACGGTGGGAATCGGAGGCGGAACCGTCGCCGCCCTGTTCAGAAGGAAGAACCTTCCAGCGGCCGTATGGTCCAGGATCTTCCTGACTGCTCACCAGGCAAACGAACACTGTTCCGTCGATAACATGATCGGAAACGCAAAGGTATACGCCCATCTGTTTATGCAGAACCTGTAAAAGAAGGCGAAAGGCTTAGGGCTAGGGGCAAAAGGTTAAGGACGGTCAACGCTGTTTTCCCCTTTAGCCTTTGGCCCTTCGCCTTGAGCCTGAAATTGTACTTTGCCTTCTACCCTTTTACTTGTAATCGGGTAGCCCTTCAAAAGGGATTGCATTGCTCATACAATAGTGATAGCATACCCGCGTCAAACTCAGAAAAGGCTGGATAGTATTTGAAGGTCGATTCAGAAGACATCGCAACAAAAGAGCTGCATTTCCCGGACAATCAGGCCTTGCGGATGTTGCTCGGCGAGCACGACAAGGGTATCAAGCAGATTGAGAAGCTGGAAAATGTTTCCATTACGGTACAGGGCGGCAGTATTCTCGTTAAAGGGGACCATATCGGGACAACCATTATCGAGAATCTTCTCTCGCAGCTTTATACGATTATCAAGAAAGGCTATCCCGTATATCCTCCCGACATCGATTACGCTCACAGAATGCTTTCACGAAACAGTGGTGTAAACCTGGAAAAGATCTTTCTCGACACCGTCTTTATTTCATCGAAGAAGCGGACCATTACGCCTAAGAGCATCGCACAGAAACTCTACATCGATTCCATCAGGGCTCACGACATGGTATTCGGGATAGGACCGGCAGGAACGGGGAAAACATATCTGGCAATGGCCGTTGCCGTTGCCGCTCTTATGGCAAAACAGGTTCATCGTATCGTTTTGACGAGGCCGGCCCTCGAGGCCGGTGAAAAGCTCGGGTTTCTGCCCGGCGATCTGGCGGAGAAGGTCAATCCATACCTTCGGCCGCTCTATGATGCCTTGCACGATATGATGGATTTTGACCATGCATCGGCACTTATTCACAAGGGGATCATTGAAGTAGCGCCCCTTGCATTCATGAGGGGGAGAACACTGAACGATTCATTTGTGATTCTCGATGAGGCGCAGAACACCACATCCGAACAGATGAAGATGTTTTTAACGCGCCTCGGTTTCGGGTCGAAGGCGGTCATAACCGGCGATGTGACTCAGACCGATCTGCCCCCCGACAGGATATCAGGCCTCATCGAAGCCACCGAGATACTTGGACATACAAAGGGAATCTCTTTCGTTTATTTCACTGAAATCGACGTAGTGAGACACCCCCTTGTCCAGGATATAATTCGAGCCTACAATCATCTCAACCATCGACGAGGGGATTCGTAACTGGCTCCGGTTACCGGGACTTATGTCGAAGAACGGAAAACAGCGAGCATCCAAAAACGGGCGGGCGTGGTTTGATTTACTTCCCCCGTTTGTGTGGAATAAACGCTTTCAGCAATGGGCCATCGCCGTTGCTATGAGCCTGGCAATGGCAATCATTCTGTCTCCCCAGATCCACCTGTTCACCCCATCCTTCAAGCTGGGCTCTATTGCCGGCAAAGACATCAAAGCCAATCGTGATTTCCTTGTCCAGGACAGGGCATCAACGGAACTGAAGCGTCTGGAGGCATCCGCAACGGCAAAGCCCATCTATGACTATGACAACAGTATGCCGTCGGCGATCGGCATGACTCTGGCAAAAGCATTTCTTGCCATGGACGAAGCATACCGGCGTGTCCACCGTGAAAACCTGCCCCCGAAGGATACAGCAACAACGATTGAGCAGGGACGGAAACGGTTTGAAAGTATTGTAGGATTTCCCCTCTCCGATACTGAATTCACCGTGCTTAACAAGCTGCAGTTTCCCGTTGAGCTGTGCAATAAACACGTCAAAGTGATTTATTCAATATACAACCGGGGGCCTGTCGGTGACCAGGGTATGTCGACTTCCGGCAACGAAGCGCCTATCATCGTGCGTAACATCAAGACGCAGGAAGAAACGGTCATGGGCGATCTTTCATCGGTGCTTTCCATGGACCAGGCGGCCTCGCTTGCCATGAAGAACGTATCGGAATTTCTCTCCGGAGAGGACAAGGCCGTTCAGAGCGCATCACTTTCCCTTGTTAAAAAATTGATCAAGCCGAACCTGACGTTCGCGCAGAACGCAACTGAGAAAAGAAAACAGGAAATTATGGACGGAGTGAAGCCGGTCTTCTATAAAGTCCAGAAAAACGAAATGATTGTCCGTGAGGGGGAGAAAATAACGGCGGCACAGCTCGACAAGCTCAGCGCGTTCTCCGCCGATTCAGATGGCGCACGGTTCCTCAGCGTTTCAATATTTATCGGCATGTTTCTAACCATCATGCTGTTCGCTCTCGTCCTATATTATATCTTCAGGAACTTCCTTGCCTCGAAGAACCAGAATGAAACCACCGATATCGCGTTGCTTGCCATCGCCGCGGTCCTGCAGGTAATCCTGGTGAGAATCAGTATCTTTCTGTCTGAATCAATCAACTCGGCGTTCCCCATGATACCGCTTGATGCCTGCCTGTTTGCTATTCCCTTTGCGGCAGCGACGATGCTGGTAGTAATTCTCATAAACCGAAATGTGGGGCTTGTCTTTTCCCTCTTCATATCATTCCTTATCGGATTCCTCTTCGAAGATAAGGCCTCAATGTTTTTCTTCGCACTCGTAGGCAGCATGGTATCTGCTTTCAGGATTACCGAATGTAAGCAGCGATCGGCATTCTTCCGAACGGGATTGATTGTCGGTTGTGTAAATATGGCAGTCATCATGTGCCTCATGCTGCTGTCGGGTAACCTCTTTACGATCGACACCTTTACAAAACTTGTCATGGGTCTTGCCGGCGGTATTCTGTCCGCCGCTGTCATATCAAGTGTTCTGCCTCTCTTTGAGTCCCTGTTCGGGTACACGACGGACATCAGGCTGCTTGAACTGGCCAATCTTAATCAACCGATATTTCAGGAAATGATTATGGTGGCTCCCGGCACGTATCATCACAGTGTCGTTGTTGCTTCCATGGTTGAAGCGGCAGCGGAATCGATAGGAGCCCACTCGCTGCTTGCCAAGGTCAGCGCCTTCTATCACGATATCGGAAAGATGAGGCAGGCCCTGTATTTTATTGAAAACCAGAGAGGTCAGAATAATAAACTGGACAAGCTGTCACCGAAAATGAGCAGCCTCGTCATCATTTCCCATGTTAAGAAGGGATGTGAACTTGCACGGGAATATAAACTCGGCTCAGTTATTAGTGACATTATACGGCAACATCATGGGACACGGCTGGTTGGCTACTTCTATGATAAGGCCCAGAAGGACAAGGACCCCTCGGTCCGGGCGATTCCTGAAGGCGAGTTCAGGTATCCCGGGCCGAAACCGCAGACAAAGGAAGCCGGATTGATCCTGCTCGGGGATGTTATTGAAGCGTCGTCC
>JAFGWZ010000127.1 GCA_016936905.1 Deltaproteobacteria bacterium
GGCCTTGAAAAGCTCGTGCGGATTTCCACCACCTTCCCGAAGAGGATACTCGCCTTTTCCCTTCTCGCCGTTCTCATCCTGTCGATCATGGGATTTTCCATCTCGTTCGATGACAATCTCAGAAATTTCCGCCCTGCCGACAGTGAAACCTTCCGCCTCCAGGATATGGTCAGCGAATGGATCGGGGCCTCGATGGCACGGACGATGATCGTCGTTCAAGGCCCTTCGGAGAGCGGTGTCCTGAAAAAGAGCGAGCGGATTTTTCACGCCATGGAAGATCTGAAACGGGGCGGTACGATAGGCGGAGTCGCTTCGATAAACCGTCTCATCGCAACCGCTGACGAACAGGAGAAAACGAGGCGGTTCATCCGGGAAGCGGGAAGGGCCTTCGACATGAGCCGTATTCACGCAACTTTTATCATGGCGTGTGGAGAGAACGGCTTTATCACGGAAGGACTGTATGATGATTATTTCACAAAACTGAGAACCGCGCTGGCATCGGCAGACACTGTTCCGCCGTCGGCGCTTCGGGAGACACCACTCTCCCCCCTTATCGAACCGTTCATTGCCGGCATGGACGGTGATTACGCCGTCGTAACATACGTTTCTCCTCTGAAAGATCTCTGGACCGGCGCCGATACGGCGGCATTCAGGAAAATAATCGCGGAAAAACTGGCCGGCACCGGCATGGATGAAGGCGACTACATCCTCACTGGCCCGAATATGCTTGCCGGTGCATTGAAACACGTTGTCTTTTCCAACCTCAGGTCGTCGCTGCTTCTGGCGGTTCTGAGCATCGCGGGAGTCCTTATCCTCTATTACCGTTCCTTCCCGCTTCTTTTGCTCTCGATCTCGCCCCTCCTGGTCGGGCTGGCCACCATTGCGGGCATCATGGTTCTCACCCGCCTCGATTTCAATTTTTTCAATATCGTTATCATCCCCATGATCGTGGGAATCGGCATCGACGACGGCGTCCATCTCACCAACACCTTCCGCCAGACCGCCGGGTCCGACGTCACCAGCGAGATAGCCCGGACGGGACGGGCGGTCGTCTTGACATCGTTGACCACCCTGACGGGGTTCGGGTCATTGGCGCTCTCACATTACCCGGGATTGAGAAGTATGGGGTACGTGGCGGTAATCGGCATCAGCGCCTGCCTTATCGCTTCGCTGGTAATCCTTCCCACAGTGTTCGCCCTGATACTGAAACGAAGAAAAGCCATCCGTTCCGGCACGACTGTGAATATCTCCTGACGGGCTGCTGCTCAATTTATCTAAGCGGTCATCATAAGGAAGGCGAAAGGCTCCAGGCAAAGATGGACTTGTGAGGGCCCGTTTCCCGAATTCATGTGACCGGTCATCATGGGGTTTTTTGCTAATACATCACGGCGAAGCGGAAGACAAGTGCTGCCGACTGTCTGAGACTGCGGGTCGAGTTTCGGCAACGCCGCGAGCAAGCTGATGATGTGTCAAAAAGACCCATGGACCGGGAATCATGAATTCGGGAAACGTAACTGTTAAGCCGGGTACCTGCATGGCCTGTTGCGCGGACTCATATATGTAGCAGACCCAATGAACATGAATTTTAGCCAGGGTAAAAATGGGAGACGATCTGCGGGGGCGCCACCGCTATTCCGGGACGAAGGGGCGGATAAATTATCAGTTGTCTTCTCGCAAGAAATCGTTTAAATCAACACAGACTTTGCGGAAAGGAGCACTTGTATGAAGAAAGGGATATTGCTGGCGGTCATTATCGGGGCGCTTGTTTTCGGTACCTTGAACTATCATTTCATCCTCCTTGACGACAGCATAAAGATCCTGAAAAAAGCGGATCTTTCGTTCGAAAACACTTTCGTCGACGCCCGTGGGGTTAAACTGCTCAAGCTGCTGACTGATCGGGCGCTGGTTAAGTCGGGAATAAAGAACCTGATCGACGACGAAAGCCTTTCCATACCAAGGTAACGGCTCAGTCAGGGAACTCAGGAGAGGCAAAGAAAAGTTATGAGGTACATGTTCAAATCACAGGTAGGTACGTTTTCCATTGAACCCGACGAGGTTCACGTGGATATGGTTCAGCTCTGTCTCGGCGGCATCTGGCTATGCACGGTGGAAACCGCGGAAGAGGCGGCAGCCCGCGTTTCAGCGCAGGAAACGGGATGGCATGAATGGGACATCCTCACCGATACCGACGCGCCCGCCGACCTCTCCTGCTGGGAACCCCTTTAGAACACCAAAGGCAGGCTAACGGCCGGCGAAGGCGGTGGTTGTTTTGCTCACTCCGGGGAGCATGACCGTTCCATGAGACAGGCGGCACAGCACTTCGGCCAACCCCCCGAAGACCAAAGAGGCAATCCGATATGCCACCTGCGGCGGTTTCGTGAAACCGCCGATGACTGTCTCTATCCGACGGAAACCCGTCCGGCGCAAAAGGGCGTTCATCGTGGCGGGAGAAAAATCATAGAGGTGATAAGGGGTGTGGTAAAGATCCAGATTTTCGCTGAGCCGCCCCAGGAGTCTTACAATCGGCGTCGAATGAGGCCATCGCAGCAGAACGAGCCCCCCGGGCTTGAGGATTCGATTGACTTCTTTGAGCAGCTTTATGGGATCGGGGACATGTTCGATGACGTAGAACAGCGTCACCACGTCGAAAACATCATCAGCGAGTTCCAGCTCTTCCAGGGGATGAACATGAACGGGGACGTCTAACATGTCCCTGGTGTATCGGCTTCCCGCGGGCGATATCTCCACCCCCTCCGCCTGCCATCCCCGATTCTTCATTTCTCTAAGGAAGAACCCGAACCCGCAGCCGATGTCGAGCACTCTTCCACGTTGGCTTCCCGCCCTTTCGCTGATCACCCGGATCGACGAATCGATAACCGGCTTCATCATCCGGTCCCATGCAGCTATCTCGCCGGGGTCAACGGGCAGATAATCTTCATAGTTATCGGCAAGTTCGGCGGACGAGGGA
>JAFGWZ010000128.1 GCA_016936905.1 Deltaproteobacteria bacterium
CGGCGCTGATAGAAAGTTCCGATCAGATCGCGTCGGCGTCCACCCAGGTGTCGTCGGCAAGCCAGCAGCTTGCCGAAGGAGCGGGCGAGCAGGCGTCGTCCATCGAGGAGACGTCATCATCACTGGAAGAACTCGCATCGATGACCAGGCAAAATGCCGATAACGCCCAGCAGGCGGACAGCCTCGTGCAGGAAGCAAGGGAAATCGTCAATGACGTGAGCGCGAAGCTCGATCAGATGACCACGGCAATCAAGGATATCGATAAAAATTCGAGTGAGACGCAGAAAATTATTAAAACAATTGACGAGATCGCCTTTCAAACCAATCTTCTCGCACTGAACGCCGCCGTCGAGGCCGCACGGGCGGGAGAAGCAGGCGCGGGTTTTGCAGTGGTTGCTGAAGAGGTGAGAAACCTCGCACAGAGGTCGGCGGAGGCCGCCAAGAATACAAACGACCTTATCGGCAATACCGTGAAGTCGGTCAAAGAAGGGGCCCGGCTGTGCGGCGACACGAATGATGCATTCAGGAAGAATGCCGAGGTGGCCGGCAAGACGAACGAACTGGTCAGCGAAATCGCGGCGGCGTCACAGGAACAGGCCCAGGGCATCGAACAGATTAATAACGCCATCACCGAAATGGAGCGTGTGACCCAGCAGAACGCGGCGAATGCCGAGGAAAGCGCCGCCGCTTCCGAGGAAATGAACGCCCAGGCGGAAGGGTTGCGGTCCATTGTGACTGAATTATCTGACCTGGTGGGCGGAACGAATGGGAACGGCCGTAGTCTTTTGAAGATATCCGGGAAGAATCGCCGGGAGAAACGGCAGGTCGGTTCCGTTGCGCGAGCATCAGTTCCTGTTCCTGTGAAAGCAAACAGATCTTCGAAATCGGGGAAAGTGGTTAAGCCTGAAGATGTCATCCCTCTGGATGATGGAGATTTTCAGGATTTCTAAGGCCGTTGGTGAAATCCGCCAGCTGGATGCTCAGACGAGCTTGAGACCGGTTTATTCGGGGCGAAGAAAACGATCGGCGAGGAGTATGACGATACGCAATGAATATCAATGAATTGAGAGATGTTGACTACCAGAAAATAAGTCGGTTCGTCTATGAAATGTGTGGAATCAACCTTCACGATGGCAAGAAGGAACTGGTGAAGGCTCGCCTGAGCAAACGGTTGCGGAGCGGAAACTTTTCTTCCTTTTCCGATTATTTTAAATTTGTCACTACTCAGGAGGGGACCGATGAGCTTGTTCATATGATCGATTCCCTCTCAACCAACCTCACCAGTTTTTTCAGGGAAGAGAAACACTTTCGTAAACTGCGGGACATCGTTCCGGATATGATAGAGAAGTCGGCACAGAGGAATGGAAAGGCGAAATTCAGGATCTGGTGTGCCGGATGTTCCACCGGTGAAGAACCATATTCTCTTGCGATGACCGTGAAGGAAAGCCTGAACGGCCATCCCGTGGACGTGAAAATAACGGCGACGGACATATCGACACGGGTTCTCCGAACCGCCGTCACCGGTATATATTCCGGGGACAGGATCAGGAATATTCCACGTGAGATGCTACGCAGGTATTTTCAGATCGGTCAGGGAAAATGGAGAGGGTATTACCGTGCCAAGCAGGAACTGAGAGATATCATCGACTTCAAAAGATTCAATCTTATGGAACCGCCTTCTTTTGAAGAGCTGTTCGATGTGATCTTCTGCCGGAACGTGATGATATATTTCGATAAGCAGACACAGGCAACGCTCGTGCAGCGCTTCGGCGATTGCCTGAAAGACAATGGCTGGCTTTTCATCGGTCATTCGGAAAGCCTGACAGGCTTACCGCATAAATTCAAATATATCGAGCCGAGTGTGTATCGAAAATAATCATATGAGTCAGATTGTCGTTGGTGTTTCTGATCTTAAGGTAAGTAAGAATGTGCAGGATACAATTATCACCTACGCGCTTGGATCATGCATCGCCGTGGTGGTGTATGATCCTCAGGCCAGGGTCGGCGGCATGCTTCATTTCATGCTTGCCGAGTCGTCGATCGATCAGAGAAAGGCGAGGGATAATCCGGCGATGTTCGCAGATACGGGGATACCGCTTCTCTTTAAATCATGTTACCGGATAGGAGCTGAAAAGAGGCGGATGATTGTAAAAATCGCCGGTGGCGCAAGTATTCTTGACGACGCGGAGTTTTTCAGGATCGGCCAGAAAAATGTCACCGCGGTAAGAAAAATATTCTGGAAAAACAATGTATTAATAACCTCTGAAGATACCGGCAAGAATTATAACAGGACGGTAGAGCTTCATATGTCGGACGGCAGGGTTGTTGTCAGGAATGCCAGCGGTATGTTCAGAGAACTTTAACGTATTACCATTGAATGACCATGATAAACGTCGATCGGATTTTAAAAAAAATTGACAGGATTCCCGCCTTCCCGGCGACTGTCCGCAAGGTGTGGGATGTGATGAAGGATCCTGATTATTCGATGAATGAACTCGTCACCGTTATTGAATATGACCAGGCAATAACGGCGAACATCCTGAAAATGTCCAACTCGGCATATTTCGGTGTGCGGCGTAAGGTATCGAATGTTCGCGATGCCGTAATATATCTGGGCCAGGCAAATATAGCACGGGTCGTCACCGCTGCCGGTATCACGCGATTTTATAAGGACGTGAAGGGGTATCGCCTGACGGCAAAAGCGCTCTGGGAGCATTCCGTCGCTGTCGCTCTTATGTCGAAGATACTGGCGGACCGGGTTTACGGTCGGGAGGAGCCCATGCTTTTCACTGCAGGGCTTATTCATGACATGGGCAAAATTATTCTCGGGGAGTTTGTCTTTGATTCAATGCAGGAAATAATGAATCTTGTTTCGCATCAGAATTATTCATTTCTGGAGGCGGAAGAGGAAGTCCTCGGCACCAACCATGCTGAGATAGGAGGACGAGTTGCATCCAACTGGAATTTTCCGCAGGAGATTGTCGATGCGATTACGTATCATCACCGCCCCGATCTCATGGCTGAAGGAGACAGCGCGAATGCGTGGATACTCTATCTGGCCGATCAGGCATGCATGATGATGGGGCTGACCGGTGGAATGGACGAGCTGTCATACCGTGGTCTGGGGATGATCATGAGCAAGTTCAGTATCGGGCATCGTGAATTTGAGGAGAAGATTGTCAGCCTCTTCGAAGACCTGGCCAATGCGAGAGAGTTGATCAACCTGGTGGACGCGACGCGGGAAAAGTGAAAATTGTAACAAAGATAAGGTCATCGAAAACAGAGAGAGCAGTTCATAACGTGATAGGCAACGTGAGAGGATAGTATGTCATTCAATGTGTTGATTGTTGATGATTCGAATTCCATGAGGTCGGTGATAAAAAAGATCGTTTCACTGTCAGGCTTCAAGATGGATCAATGTCTGGAAGCAGGCAACGGAAAAGAGGCGCTGGATGTCCTGGAGAAAAGCTGGGTGGACGTTATTATTTCCGACATCAACATGCCCGAGATGAACGGTTTAGAGTTGCTGGCCGCGCTGAAGCGTGACGATCTGTTGAGAGAGATTCCCGTTATTGTTGTGAGTACTGAGAGCAGGGAGGATCGTATGCAGGAAGCGTATGGCCTTGGTGCGAAAGGATTCATCAAAAAGCCGTTTCTTCCTGAAGAGATCAGGAAGGTTCTTCACGGCGTCATAGGAGTGAATGATGATGGAGAGTATGGAAACGATGAGAAAGATGATGGAGATTTCGATTTTTGAAGTCTTCGAAAAGATGTTTTTCATATTTCTCGAGCATGCGGGTGATGCAGACAATCATTTCGATTCTGAAGCGGTTATCACATTTCGCGGCGCTGTCAGCGGTGAGGTCCGGTTGCTCGTTTCAGATGGTATGGCCGGGGCGATGGTCATGAACATGCTCGGCATTGATGACACTGGTATAACTGAAAAACACATTGAGGACTGCGCGAAAGAAGCGGTGAATATGATCTGCGGAAACTTCCTTGGAAAGCTGCATACAGACGATCAGGCATTCGATCTCAGCATACCCCTGTACCGTCGTCCTGCTTCGAGTGTCGCGGCGGATGGAGATTCGACGGTTTACATCCACTATCTCTCCGGTGACGGGGCAATGAGTACCGCCCTGCAGGTGAGTGCTGCGTGAGCAGTGACGCTGTATGGAGGAGCATCCCGGTGAAAAAGATAAAAGTACTGATCATTGACGATTCCGCCATCGTTCGGAAGATCTTTTCTCAGGAGCTGTCGAAGTGCCATGATATAGAAGTCGTGGGGACCGCGCCGGATCCCTTTGTGGGACGTGACAAAATTGTTCAGCTCAATCCTGATGTGGTAACGCTTGATGTCGAAATGCCCAGGATGGATGGCCTTACATTTCTGAAAAAACTGATGAGGTATTATCCAAAGCCGGTCATCGTGGTGAGCGCGCTCACCCAGAAAGGAGGCAAACTGACACTGGAGGCACTGGAATTCGGCGCCGTCGATGTCATTGCCAAACCGGGAGGATCTTACAGCGTGGAAAATATGAGCGCTCAGCTTGCCGAAAAGATACGGACGGCATCGAGGGCCCGCATTAACGGGAATAAGAACGTCACTCACGAGGGAGTGGTGTCGTCAGAACCTATCAAGGCCCTCGGCCAGACGACTCATAAGATTGTCGCCATTGGTGCTTCCACAGGTGGAACAGAAGCGTTGAAAAAGGTTCTGGCCAGAATGCCCGTCAACGCGCCCGGCATCGTCGTCGTCCAGCACATGCCCGCTAATTTCACGACTGCTTTTGCGAACAGGTTGAACGATCTCTGCCAGATCAGAGTTAAGGAAGCGCAGGACAATGATTCAGTGATGCCAGGTACGGCATTAATCGCGCCGGGGAACTTTCACATGATTCTGAGGCGCAGCGGCGCGCGATATTATGTTCAAGTAAAAGACGGACCGATGATCCACCATCAACGCCCGGCGGTCGATGTCCTCTTCAAGTCGACGGCAAAATACGCCGGACCTAATTCCATAGGGGTGATTCTAACCGGGATGGGTTCAGACGGAGCGGAAGGGATGTTGGAGATGAAGAATGCGGGAGCGAGAACGATAGGACAGGATGAGCAGTCCTGCGTCGTGTACGGCATGCCCAAGGAGGCGATGAAGTTGCAGGCGGTGGAAAAAGAAATTCCCATCGAGAAGATCGCAGATGAAATAATCAGGATGGTGTGACATATGAAATATGAAAAGATTATCAGTATAGTCAACGATATGGCTTCCAATTTTCTCTGTCTCGACGACCAGCGTATCGATGTTCCCGCAGCGGGCATATTTCTCAATCAACTGGAAAGTCTTATAAATGAAGCGGAGGCGCAGGCCGTGAGTCCCCTGTCACACGTTGCCTGCGGCCTTTCAGCCCTCCTGGAAAAGGTGGTTCTGAACGATGTCGATCGAACGGAAGGATCACGGTTCTTTGAAAAAGGCTTGACCATCATGCAGGATATCATCGCCTGCTGCGAGGCAGGAAGTGACTGCAACGGCAACATAGAACCGTATTTAAAATCCCTCCGTGCCTTTGCCGGCTTGGAAACGGTTGGACCTGCAGCCGACAAGATTGAAATGATGCCGCAGGATACGGCGAAGGAAGGGGAAGATCGATTCGAAATTCAGGACCCGTCACTGCTCAAGGATTTTATAACCGAGGGGCTGGAATATATCGGCGAAATTGAAACGAACGTATTGAACCTTGAACAGAGTCCCGACGATAAAGATTATATCAATGCCGTCTTCCGGCCCTTTCATTCAATCAAAGGGGTCGCCAGTTTTCTTGACCTGAAGGACATACGGGAACTCGCCCATAACCTGGAGACGCTTCTCGACAGGGCTCGAAGCGGCGAACTGCCCGTCGGTTCGGCACTGATCGATATTATCCTTGACGGTGCCGACGCGTTGAAGGAGATGATCGAAAGTCTTCAGGAAGTCCTGGAGGGGACACGGCCGCATCCGCTTAAACTCGATACGTCCGACCTCCTGAAGCGGATTGAAAACATCGACAGCGTCCATGATGACGAAAGAGAGGTAAAAAAGCTGGGGGCCATTCTCGTTGAAGATGGCGTTATCTCAACGGAACAGCTGGAATCTGTCCTGGAAACAGCGGAAGAAGACATTCCGAAGAAGATCGGCGAGCGGCTGATGGAAGACGGCAAAGCGACCGCGAAGCAGGTATCGAAGGCTCTACGGAAGCAGACCCAGCAGGTGACAGCGACAAATACGATCCGGGTGGATGTGAAAAAATTGGATGATCTCATCGACATGATCGGTGAACTTGTCATCACCCAGGCAATGATCAGGCAAAATCAGACGATCCGTTCGAGCGCGGACCGCAAGCTTATGGGCGATATTTCGCAATTGGCAAGCATTACATCGGAACTGCAGAGAACCTCGACGAGCCTGCGGATGATTCCCATAAAGCAGACGTTCCAGCGCATGGCCCGTCTCGTCAGGGATCTCACTAAAAATGCAGGAAAGCAGGTGACGATTAATTTGTCCGGCGAAGATACGGAAATTGATCGGAACATGGTGGAGGAGATATATAACCCCTTGGTGCATATGATCAGAAATTCGGTGGATCATGGTATCGAAACCCCTGAAGAGCGAATGCACTCGGGAAAACCGGACAAGGGCCTGATCGAGTTGAAGGCATATCACAAGGGAGGCAACATTGTTATCGAGATTTCCGACGACGGCAGAGGCCTCAAGAAAGACCGGCTGATACGGAAAGCGGTCGATAAGGGATTGATAAAAAGTGCCGACTCCATGTCGGATCATGAAATATTCAAGCTCATATTTCATCCCGGTTTTTCAACTGCGGAAAAAGTTACCGATGTTTCCGGGCGAGGCGTCGGCATGGATGTGGTAAAACAGGCGGTGGAAAAATTGCGGGGAAAGATCGAAATCAACAGCGTGGAAGGGAAAGGAACCACTTTCACGACATACTTTCCCCTGACGATGGCGATTATCGATGGAATGATC
>JAFGWZ010000016.1 GCA_016936905.1 Deltaproteobacteria bacterium
CTGCAATATAATACCCCTCGAAAACACTATATGAATATAAAAGTAACTGGCTGATGATCATAAACATATAGGAATAGCGTCCATTTATCATGGGGTGTTATATTGTTCTGTATAACACCCCAGTTCTTAATTCATTTCACAGCATATCCGCCGGGCTACGAACGCCTGCCGGTCCTTTATTAAGTACATGAGTGTAGATCATTGTCGTCTTTATATCCTTGTGCCCGAGAAGCTCTTGAACCGTTCGGATATCATAACCGTCTTCAAGCAAATGAGTTGCGAATGAATGTCTGAACGTATGGCACGTTGCTCTTTTGGTCAATCCAACTTTCGCAACCGCATCTTTCACTGTTCGTTGTATAATCGATTCATGAACGTGATGCCGCCCGCGCTCTCCCGTGATTTCGTTACGCCACAGTTTCTCTTGTGGAAAAACCCACTGCCATCGCCATTCTCTGCTAGCATTCGGGTATTTTCTGGCCAGAGCATAAGGCATGAATACTTCTCCATACCCATTTTCTACATCGTTCTCGTGAATTTTCTTTATCTTCTTTATATGTTCCAACAGTGGCTTCTTTATAGAGGAAGGAAGCATGGTGACACGATCCTTGCTGCCTTTTCCGTCTCGCACTGTAAGAGTACTCGATTGTAAATCAACATCTTGTATCCTCAAACGTAGACACTCCATTAATCTGAGACCGCTTCCGTACATGATACATGCCATCAACCACTTATCTCCTTTAATTTGAGCAAGTATCTTTCTGATTTCATCCTTTGTCAAGACAACAGGAATTCGCAATGGTCTCCGAGCACGTATGACTTCGCCGAGATCGCCGATTTCACGTCCGATAACGTGGCGATACAGAAAAAGGAGCGCCGACAGGGCCTGGTTCTGCGTCGAAGCGCTGACCTTTTCCTTCACGGCAAGGTGGGTGAGGAAGGCGTTGACCTCCGGTTCGGCCATTTCGGCCGGGTGGCGAACGTCATGGAAATAAATGTACCGCTTGACCCAATTGCAATAGCTGGTCTCGGTCCGGCGGCTGTAATGGCGCGATCGAATGGCTTCCCGCAGTTGATCCAGCAGTTTCGGTTTACTCCGCCCTTGTTGTATTGGTTTCACGACGTAGGCAGGGACCGTTTGCGATGTATTCTTTGTGTTTCTTACTACGTGGGGCAACGAGACTCTCGATCCGGTCATTTCTGTTCCCTCATGATTCCATGAAGACGGTAAAAACCGGCGCAACGAATCCGCGCCATGAAATGTTCGATGTGAAGGGGAATACGTCCCCTGCCGGGAAAATTGTTTCTACGAAAACACTTTTACGGATTTCTGTCAATTATTTTTTCGACGACAACGCAATCCAAGGCAACAGACATGTGATGACACTGATAGTTTCACCACCGAGAGAAACGAGGACACAGAGAAAAAACAATAAAGACTCTGTGTCTTCTCTACCCTCTGTGGTTCGTCTGTAATGTCATCACCGCGGTGTCGCCTACCCTCTGTGAGGAGAGTAAGCTCTTTATTCCCCGCCGTCACGTCCGGCGTACACGATCACCACAGTATCCGCGCGTCCACCGCCCGGCATCCCTGATCTGATACGATCAGTGGATTGACATCGAGTTCCGACAGGTCGGGAATGGTTGCCGCCAGGAACGACAGCCGCTCCAGGATATCGACGAGCGATTCCATATCGACTGCCTTCTCGCCTCTCACACCTGTCAGGATCGGAAACATTGTGAGTTCCCGGAGCATCGTCTCCGCATCGATCCCGTCGATGGGGACAATGGCCCGACTGATGTCTCGATAGACTTCGGTGTAGATGCCGCCCATGCCGCAGGCGATGACGTGGCCGAACTGGGGGTCCCACTTCAGCCCGAGGAGGAGTTCCTTGCCGGATGCCTGTTCCTGCAGTTGAAATGTTTCAATCTTAACCGACGGGTCACGGCGGCGGACGCTCTGAGTCATCGTCTCCCAGGCGGCTTTCAGGGCATCGATGTCCCGTATGCCGGTGATGACGCCGCCCCATTCGCTCTTGTGGAGAAAGGGTGATCCCGCCAGTTTGAGGACGACGGGCCAGGCCAGGCCGGCCGCCGCCTGCTCCAGTTCGTCCCACGTGCCGCCGGAGTAGCGACTCTTCACGCAGGGGATCCCGAACACCTCGAGGAGGAGGAAGGCGCTGTCGCCAAGAAGGGCCCCTTCCCTTCTCCCTTCTCCGGCAAGCGTTTCCACTGCGGTCGTATCGATGGGATACTGCTTCGGTGATCTGCCTCGTCTGTTCCGCCCCTGGTAGTTTTTATAGGCAACTGCCAGGCCCCGGACACACTCTTCGGGCGAGTCGAACGAGGCCACGCCGTCTAACGCTTCATATCGATCGGGGAATTCTTTGTGTTCGTCGGCGTAGAGGAACGCTGCCACCGGTTTGCGGTTGCCCGTTTTCCTGCGGGCCTCGGCTACGACGGGGGAAAGATCGGCCATGTTCTGGTGCAGTGGGGAGTTCATGGCGGGTATGATCAGGACCGCTCCGTCCACGTCCGGAGACTGGAGCAGGCCTGTCAGCGCCCTTCCGACCGCTCCCGGATAGTCGCCCCCGATCATGCCGATGGGCCAGATGTCGATGGGATTGCCCACGTGAATCCATTCCGGCATTCCTTCACGCAACGTCTCGGAAAGCCCCGCCGGAAGTTCGGCAAGGGCAAGCCCTTGCCGTTCGCAGGCATCGATTGCCATGATGCCGCCCGCTCCGGTAACGGTGACGATGCCGACTCGGGGTCCTGCCATTTCATCGAAGCATATGAGAGCCTTGATGGCGAGCCGCCAGTCCGCCGTATCCCTGACCCTGATAATGCCGGTCCTGTCGAAGGCGGCATCGAAGACGGAATCCTCGCCGACGAGCGATCCGGTGTGCGACAGCGCCGCCTTGGCGCCGGCGCCGGTCCGCCCTGTTTTCAACACGACGATCGGTTTCTTTACTGTAACCTTTGAGGCAATCTCCAGGAATTTAGCGCCCCGCTTCATCCCCTCCATGTGGACTGCAATAACTTTGGTCTCGGGGTCATCGGCGAAATATTCCAGTGCGTCGACGAAATGGATGTCGCAGGAGTTGCCGATATCGACGGCCTTCCCCCAGCTCCGGTAGGCATGATCGACCGATGCAACCTGAATATATCCCGTCTGGGCGATGAGTGACACGGGAGAGAATCGCTCGGGTACGGGGAGATCGACGAAGCCGGTGGTAAACCGAGCATAATTGTTCAGCAGGCCCATCGTATTCGGGCCGACAATTCGGACGCCGTTCTCCCTGGCGAGATTGACGATCTGATCCTGCAGTTCTTTTCCACGCTGATCGGCATCGGCAAATCCCTGGCTGATGATGACGACCCGCTTGATGCCTGTCCTCACACATTCTTCAAACAGCGGGAATACCCGGTCCCGTCCCACTGAAATGATTGCCAGGTCGGCTGTCTCGGGGATATCGAGCACCGACGGATACGCCTTCCTCCCGTAAATTTCCGTTGCCTTCGGGTTCACCGGGTATACCTTTCCTTTATAGCCGTACCGGACCATGGTCTCGACATTGTTAAATGAACCGTCACCTGTCCGTGCCGGCACTCCGATAACCGCGATTGACTGAGGATTAAAAAACCTGTGCATTACTTCAAACCTCCACTCTGCTGCAGACTGTTAACGAACCGATATCATAAACCGGCCATATCTCTTTGCCGTTCGTGTATGACAGGAACACATGGTTACTGCAATGGACTATCATTATTCCGAGTTTCGAACAATTTTTTTGTACCGTTTAAACAATCGCCACCGGCCGGGCCCACCCCGCGCTTGCCCCCTTGATTTTCACCGGGAAACAACAGACGGTGAATCCATGGGGCTTCTCGATTGCCGAAAGATTGGCCAGTTTTTCCATATGACAATATCCGGCTTCGATGCCGGCAAAGTGCGCTTCCCAGATTACCTTCGGATCACCCGTTCTCTTGAACTCCTGTGCCAGAAAGGGAAGAGGACGATCCCAGCTCCAGGCGTCAATACCCACAACTTTGACTCCCTGATTCACAAGGTACAGCGTACTCTCCCGGTCCATGCCGGCACCTTTTACCAGGTTTTCAGGCGTACCCCATGCCTCGTCCGCTCCGGTCTGGACGAGAATGATATCCAGCGGCTTGATTTCATATTCAATTCGATCGAGTTCCTTTTTCACGTCTTCCGCCGTAATCCTTTCACCGTCTGCCTTGTGGCGGAAATCGAGAAGAACTCCGTCACTGAAACACCACTCGAGAGGAATTTCGTCGATCGTGAGTGACCGTTTTCCCCGGTCCATTGTGGGATGGTAATGATATGGCGCATCCAGGTGAGTTCCGCTATGGGTCGTGAGCCTTATGAACTCAAGAGCCCATCCCAGGCCGCCGGGTAATTGTTCTTTTTTCAGGCCCGGGAAAAAGCCTTCCATCTGTCCGGCCCCCTCCGCATGATCGACGTACTCTACTTCCGGAATCATCATCGGGGGGTCACTGGGAAGAGAAGGTTCTATGCTGATGCTGAGATCCACGAAACGCTTGCCTTTCATAACTCCTCCTTTGTAACAGGACACGGGGTGTTTCCCCACGTTCTTTTGAACTCACCAATACATAAGCGGCACACCGACGTGCCACCGCTCGATGCCTGAAACATCATCGGAAAATATTTTATA
>JAFGWZ010000017.1 GCA_016936905.1 Deltaproteobacteria bacterium
CAATGCGGTACGTGGCACCGTTTGAACAGTCAAGAACGACCTTCATCCCCTCCAGGGTATATTCCCTGGAAAAAGAATTTTTCAGGAAGACGATGTACCGTCCCCGGGCATCGTCGATTCGATACGCCTTTCCCAGCTGATTCGGCGATGGATGGAGAGAGTGCATGTTATTGGAAAAAATAAGCTGTTCTATCTCAAGTTCCTTTTCATCGGGAAGCTTGTAGCCGTCATTCGAAAAGATCTTGATGCCGTTGTCCTGAAAGGGATTATGAGACGCCGAGATGACGATTCCCGCATCCGCTCTCATGCTCGAGGTCAGAAAGGCGATCCCCGGCGTCGGCATGGGGCCGACGAGGATGGCATTGACGCCCATTGAACAGATCCCCGACACCAGGGCGTTTTCCAGCATATACCCCGATATCCTTGTATCCTTGCCGATGATGATCCGGGGCGTGTGCCCTTCCCGCTTGAAAAGATGAGCAGTGGCTCTGCCGATGTTCAGCGCCATCTCCGCCGTCATCGGGTATTCATTTGCCTGGCCTCTGACACCGTCGGTACCAAATAATTCTCCCATCGTTTCCTCCCTGTTATTGTTCTCACTGTATGGCGGGACATGGTGCGAACCTTTCGTCGCCATATCCCCGTCACGACCACACATAAGGGTAGATTTTTATATGAGTTCACCGGATATTGCAACAAAAAAGGTTTTTTTGCGATAGTATTCAGAAGCTTGCATTTCATCTGCCGATCGTCTCGTCACGGCCGCGGACAGGACGCAGAATCCACAAGATTATAACCGTTGATTGCGTAGGGCCATTCCACCTGCGAAGCGGCATACACACCTTTCTGGATGAAACCGCTGGCATTCCACGACCTACCCCTTCAGAAATACATCGTAATATAAGCATATTACAGACCTGTTGGGATATATTATATGGCTGGCACGGCACATGCATAATTAGCGCGGACAGATCACGAATAATTCAGGCATGGGATTATCAACAGTAACAAGGAGTGAAACAGTGGCTGAAGCATCGGGTATGGCAGTCGTTTTTCCAGGGCAGGGTTCACAGCGGCACGGAATGGGAAAAGATTTCTATGACGCAATTCCCGTTTGCAGGGAAACATATGATGAGGCCTCGGATATCCTCCGGTGGGATGTGGCTGCCATGTGTTTCGGTGACGATGAACGGCTTAATCTCACTGAATATGCCCAGCCGTGCATCCTCGCGACGGAAATAGCAATGCTTCGCGGGCTGGAATCGCTGTACGCGTTCAGGCCCGAATATTTCGGCGGGCACAGTCTCGGCGAATATACGGCCCTGGTTGCCGCCGGTGTGGTTCCCTTCTCAAAGGCCCTGGAACTTGTATCGCTCCGGGGGCACCTGATGCAGGAGGCAATGCCTGCCGGATCGGGGGGAATGGCAGCGGTCATCTCGCAGGATATGGATGTCGCACTCGTGACTGAGACATTGAAAGAACTGCCGATCGACGTGGCAAATGACAATTCACCGAACCAGGTCGTTATAAGCGGTCATTCCAGCAGCATTCCCCTCGCGGGAGAACGCCTCGCCGCCGTCTTCGGAAAGGGGAAGTCGTTTCGATTCGTCCCCCTGAATGTGAGCGCGCCGTTCCACAGCAGATTCATGAACGCCATACGGGAAGCCTTCAGGGAGGCCCTTCAGGCATTATTAACAATAGTCTCTCCGGGCAATGCCCATAGGGTGACGTCAAACTTTACCGGTTTTTTCCATTCAAACGACGGTCGGGCCATTATCGATCGGTTGACGGCCCAGCTGAGCGGAACGGTCCGATGGCGTGAAAATATGAAGGCCATCGCCGAATGTGCCACCTCTATTGTCGAGGTCGGCCCCGGCCGCCCTCTTCGGGAATTTTTCAAAACGACAGGCGTCCAGTGCCAGTCGATCATAACGTTATCCGCAGCGACTCGCCTTTTTGAACAGAAGCTTTCGTAATCGATACAATCGAACATTCAGCAAGGAGCAGACCTATGAATTTCATCCTCGCCGAGGAACAACTGATGTATGTCGAAACGGTACAGCGATTCGTCAGAGAAAAAATCCTGCCCCAGGTCCTGAGTCTTGAAGCAGGCCATCGTTTCCCCCGGGCTCTCATCGAGGAAGCCTGGGGCCTCGGGTTCCTGAACCTGTGCATCCCCCGGGAAGTAAAAGATTTTGAAATCGACATCATCTCGACGGCACTGATCGTCCGAGAGTTGTCTTACGGTGACACGGGGATATCCACATCGGCCATGTGCAACGACCTGGCAAACGCGGTGATCGCCCAGAACGGGTCGGATGAGCAGAAGCGGGCATTTCTCGGGCCCTTTGTAGAAGCGCCGCTCATCGCGTCATTCTGCCTCACCGAACCGGGCGCCGGTTCGGACAACGGAGCAATGACATCGTTCATCAGGAAGAGAGATGACGGAAAATACGTCCTGAACGGCGATAAATGTTTCATCACGAACGCTTCCTACGCGTCGCAGTTCACCGTATTCTGCAAGGTCGGTAAACCCGGCGGCGTCATGATGGCCTGCGTGGTTATTCCCGCCGAATCGATCCTGAACGCCGAGATCCGGCCCCAGGCAACAGGGGGGCGTGAGATCATCCTGCGGGAAGGGGGAATGATCATGACGGGAAAACCGGAGGACAAACTCGGTCAGCGGCTGTCCAACACGGCGACGGTCACATTTGAGGATGTGGTCATCGACGAAACCCAGATCATCGGGAACCGGCGGCTGGGATTCAAATATGCCATGGATGTCCTCGACTATGCCCGTCCCATGGTCGCCGCCATCGGGGTCGGCCTGGCCCGGCGGGCGCTGGACGTCACCCTGGAGTACACGAAGGAACGAAAACAGTTCGGTGAACGAATCTGTGATCTTCCCGTCGCCCGGGATACCCTCGTCGCCATGTGGAAGAAGGTTGAACTTGCCGATCTTGCCCTCATGAAAGCGGCATGGAAAGTACAGGAAAAGACAGAAGACCGGAGCCTCTTTGCGTCACTGGCAAAAAATACCGCCGCCGACGCGGCTCTCTTCTGTACAACCCAAGGTCTCCACCTCCATGGCGGGTACGGCTTCATGGCAGAATACGAAATATCGAAGCTCGCCCGCGACGCCCACATCATTGATATATATGAGGGGGTGCGGGAGGTTCAGGACATGATTATCGGCCGGGAGCTTGTGTAGATCATGGTGTATCTCCACGGACTGGGTCACTATCACCCTGAAATAGTCATAACAAATCGATTCCTGGGCGAACTGGATATCGGAAGCAGCGAGGAATGGATCCTGGAACGGGTCGGTATCAGGACCCGCCACACGAGCCTTCCTCTGGATTATATAAAGCTGACGAAAAATCATGATCCCCGGGCGGCTGTGGAGGCAAGCACCGTAAGCAACGCCCGGGCTGGGGCCCTGGCGTCCCGCATGGCCCTCGAACGGGCCGGCCTGAAACCTGAAGATGTAGGATTGCTCGTCTCGGGAAGCTCCGCGCCGGAACACGTCTCCCCCGCCGAGGCGGCCACCGTCGCGGCGGAGTTGGGAATCGACGTACCCTGCTTCGATCTTAACTCGGCATGCAGCACCTTCGGCATGCAGATAACCATGCTTTCCAGGATGAAACCGGGCGAACTTCCGCCGTACATCCTGGTTGTCAACCCTGAAAGCCTTACACACGCCGTAAACTATTCGGACCGAACGGCGGCGCCGCTCTTCGGCGACGGGAGCTGCGCGGCGGTCGTGTCGCTGTCTGAATCGTCGACCATGGCATTCGAGGCCTGTCACTGGGAATCCAAACCGACGGCATGGAACAAGGTCAGGGTTCCACGGTTCGGTCATTTCGAACAGGACGGAAACGCCGTTCAGGGTTTCGCGATTCGAAAAACCAGCGACTCATTGAGGTGTCTTCGGACGGAATTTCCGGTCAATGGAAATAACTTTAAGTTCGTGGGCCACCAGGCAAACCTCGGTATGCTCCGCACCGTCTGCGAACGATGTGATATTTCAGAGGAAAACCACTGGCACAATGTGGCCGATTTCGGCAACACGGGGTGTTCGAGCGCCCCGATCGTCCTGAGCCAGAACTGGGAACTCTTAAGGCCGGGCGTTCATATCGCCGTGGTCGTCGTCGGTTCAGGGCTGACATGGGTGCATATGGTATTGAAGATACTGTGATGAAGGACAAATGCTAACGGCCAAGGGCGCAAGGCTAAGGGAGATTACAGGCGCAAGGCTAAGGGCCAAAGGCTAAAGGGGAAAACGGAGTTGACCGTCCTTAACCTTTTGCCATTAACCTTGGACCCTTTGCCTGTAATCGCCTAGCGCCTTCTTTATGGTGCCCGGTCACATGAATTCGGACAACATATAATCAATACCGCCCGTTCCGGGCATCATGCCGGACCCGGGACACGGTTACAGAATGAGAAAAGGATAAGATACTGTAATGCACTATGACGATTTCTTAAAGACCGGGCAGTTTTCGCTGGAAGAGCTTCTGGCGTTTTCTTACGGACAGCTCGTCGACGATCCTCCCCAGTATTTCGACGCCCGGCTGCCCGCCCCCCCGTTTCTCATGGTGGACCGCATTCTCTCCATCACCCACACGGGGAAACGAGGCTCGATCATCGCCGAGCAGGACGTCAAGGTCGACGCGTGGTTCTTTCAGTGCCACATGCCCGGTGATCCCGTACAGCCGGGATGCCTCTGCGTCGACGCCATCTGGCAGCACCTGGGGTTTTACTGTGTATGGCGGGGGGCACGGGGCAG
>JAFGWZ010000129.1 GCA_016936905.1 Deltaproteobacteria bacterium
AGGAGCTATAGCGACGAGGAATCTTAATAGTATCAATATATTCAAGATTTCTCCCTTCGGTCGAAATGACATATGCCGACATTGTGCGAAACTTTCTCACCCGTTACGGGTGGTTGCCTTTGCATGGGGCGAAGGTTAATCCCGATACCGCCGGAAGTCAAGTGTTTTTGTTTCCCCTCTGCAGCATGATAAATGGAAGGAGACCCTTTACGGCCCGGGCCATCAAGGAGTGTTTCCCCTCGCATCGTCAATACAATCACAAAAAAGAGGAGATCTGACGAACTTACATCCGTAAAACCTCCTCTTCTCGGAATGATCAGAGGTTTAATTGCGTACCATGATATATGGTATCCATGTGCAAAGATCACTCAATCCCTTTTCATCCGCCCCGTCGTACAGTCCGTTCGGCAGGGCCCTGCCATGGAATCGAGATGGGCCGCCAACGACTTCTATCTTCTCTGGCTCTGTCGTGACCTCTGTTTTCTTGCTTTTCTGCAGGACGGACACCGCTGTGGTTCGTTTTCAAATCCTTTTTCCTTGTAGAACGCCTGTTCCCCTTCTGTAAAAAGGAATTCCTCGTTGCAATCTTTACATACTAACTTTTTGTCGGGCATGAACATCTCCTCTTTTTATTAATTTGTCGATAACGGCAACATCCCGGAATAATGAAGATGGTGCTTTCTCGATTTTTACTGCTTTCGCAACAAGTGTAGGATATTGCACGGTGTCAGCACTCCATTGTCCAGCATGCCGGAATGACAAAGTGTAAAGGATTGCCGACCGCATGTTCCCGATGCCGATCGGGTGTCTGCAATGACGCAAGAGGAATTCACACTTTTTAGAAAGCTGTGTCCTTTTCACGCACTATATTACCGGATTTGATTATAGTCAAATCGAAAATTTATTATTTTTATGAACAGAGGGAAATTCATGGAAAAATCAATGAAACACATTCAGAGGATAGCTGACAGCTATTTAGACAATAACATTCTGATTTTAAATCAAAAGCCTCCTCTTATGCAGATCTTTTTCGTACCACTTTCCTCCTGACAACCTTTTTGCGTTGTCTTCTCGCGGCAGCAACGAGGCGCGGACCGGTTTCACCGGGCCTTTCCGTTCCGTACGTTTCACCGTCTCTCATCGATTCGGAGGGGTACCTTTGCCGAAAGCAACAGGTCGCCCGGGGACATTTCAAAACCCGTGCCCCCCCTTTTGATACAACCTCAACGAGGAAATTGTTGCCACAATCAGGGCATGACCGGTGAAAAGGCTTACCCCAGCTTATAAACTCACAGTTTTTTTGAGAACAGACATAGTATTTCCGGCCTGCGGACGTCTCATGAATCTGCACATTCCCCTCCTTGCAGAGGGGGCATTTCATGACAAGGCCATCCTCAAAGGCGGCTATCTGCAGCTCTATGTTACCGTCGGCATCTATACTTTTTTCTAAACTACTGACGTACTCCTCACTTATGGAAATGACATGACGTTCCTCATCTGCGACGTTATGTTCAGATTCTCCGCCGCCTGTGTCACCAGGCACAATGGCAACGATTGACGAGGGATACTCCTCCGGCGTATCTCCTGCGTTATGCGGTGCAAGGACTGCCTCGCCATCGTGACGATCCCTTTCGTCACCACAATCCGTTACACCTCGAAACGGCGCATCGATTGAGTCCGCATCTTTCCGCGGCATGATCATGTCTGAATCGACGACTTCACTGCCTGAAACGAACGGAACAGGACCGTTCTCCTCCGCCGAAGATGGCGGTGACGGCAGAAAGGGGGACACGGCATTTCCGTTGTTAATCTCTTCACCCTCGCGGGGTTTTTCCTCGGACGGAACGGCACCGGAACCCGCCGGCGACGGATCTGCCATTGGCTGGAGTGGCAAGGAACGGGGAGAAACCCGTACATCAGAGGCCTTAATGACTTTTCCGCCTTCATCCTTTTGCGGGATGCCTCTCGGCGATGCCGTGTGCTTAACGGAACGTTCCGGGGCATCCTGACACGCCGTCTCAGCCCTGCGGTGCGACGGCCGTTTCCGTCTCAGCGCTACGCCATGCATGCTCAGCACCTGGTCAAGCTGATCAGCTGCAAAATTCTGATCTTTCCGCCCCGACTGCGCTTCAGCAAGCGTTTGACTGAGATATGCTATAAAATTCAACCCAGGCATTGTAGGATAGATACGATCGAGCACCTGGGCCATAGTTACAATCGGCTTTTTCACCAGAATCCTGTCGGTATCATCGAACCCGACGTACCCCTTGTCGACCATGTCATGTAAGGTGACGGTCAATCTTTCGCCGCTATAGAACCCCATCTCCTCAAGTTCATTGAACAGCATATCCTTCGTATAGTCTTCCAAGAGAATTGGACTCCCGTCGACTCCGCTTCCTACCCGATCATTGATCAGTATGATGCACGAAAGAGCCTCAACGCTTACCGGCAGGCCACCGACTCCCGACCTGGTGCCGACGAGCCGTTCCATATGACGGCTGAGAATATCATCGAATATATAGATGACTGTGTCTTCCAAAGGCATATCAACTTCGGTGCTTTTTCCCATGATTGCACAAAGAAATGATAGAATGTTTTTTCGCCACCGTAACGGCGGGCGCCTTCATCATCACGGGCCCGCAGCTCAGCAGTCCGCATTATCAGCCGGCGTATTGACCTATCTTTTCATCGTTGTCCGGTCCACCGCCTCCCCCTTGAGATGACCCCGCCATGACAGACGAGTCACGCGGCTCATCATCAACCCCTGTATCCGACAGCACCTGATCGAGGATAGCGTTCTCACCATCACGGTCCCGCGCCGAGACTTCGGGATTCGCCACTTCACCGTCGCCATCGTCCCTTTTCTCATTCCCTGACGTTGACAGGGAAAGGCAATTCCCATCACGGTCAAGCAACACCGACAGGTTCACCCTGACTTCAAATGAGAGCTGGTAGGCAACGCGATCATTATACACGACGATATCGCCGCTTTTGTATGCCACATCTTCTTCAAGTCCCAGGTTGTGCTTTTCCACAAAGATTTTTTCAATGGCACCCCAATCCACGTCGGCAGTTATGGCATCGATGAGTTCCGCCTCGCCGGTCCTGATTACCTCCGGATTTGTTACCTTCATGGGACATTCCCCTTTCGTTGTCGACCTGCCGACGCCTTACAACGACAATTCGTCAGGCCGTCGATTCCCCGTGCATACGTGAAGAAAATGAACTTACTGTTTTATCGGACGTTTGTTGTTTTTTCTGAACAACGATTTCACAACATCAGCACCACAATCATTTCTTCAGCGAAGACATTGCCCGGCGTTTAAGAAATACCATAAAAAACCCGAAACTATATGAAGAGATATCGGCGCATTTTTTAAGGGTCTGGATAGATTCAAAATCAAGGGACTTGGTCCCACGCCGGTGTATACGGTGGCACGGAATGATATCAACGAACTGAGAGCGACATTGGAACCGTTACGGCAACCGGATCAATCCACGTGAGAATAAAAAGCGGTTTGCCCACAGCCTGACGAAATCCCCGTCACCGTAATGCTGAGGAAGCCGTCATGGTGTCCCGACCCCCATTGACCGAGAGAGAATAATTCACAGGAACTTTGAATGCACGCAACCATAACCCTTGAAGGAATCGATACGGCACTGTCGCAGCTTCGCAAGGGAAGTACTGCCGGGCTGAAATCCCGGTTTCTCGCCGGTATCAGAGCGCACTATGAAGGTGTCACTGTCATCGAATCTCTCGGGGAAATCGACACCGACACGCTTGTCATTGACCTGTGGAAAACAGGTGATGACCCGACTGTTATCAAAAACAGACGAAAAAACCTGCAAAGTATCAAATCGTCGATCAATACTGAACTCATCAAGCTCTACAGAAACGGTAAAAACCCCGAAGGAATCGTCATCGGACCCGGCAACATTTTTGTAATGTCTGATGAAGCACGGGATAACGTTCTTAAGTCCATCAAGGATCGGGCGGGCCAGGATGATATGGGGTCGTCACTGGACCATCTGAAACATGCCCTGGAAAGCGTCAGCGATCTGCTCGCACAGCCGTCGGCATTATCCGGCCTGAATAACTCGATCGATCCTGACGCCCTGCGAAACGTACAATATCTGATCCGTGAGATCACGGAAACAGTGGGATTGGGGGATTCCGGCCACTTCCGGCGAGGGGGAGGAATCAGGCACGGCCATGGGAATAACAGTGGCGCCATGGTTGAAAGGGACGCAGGTGTCGTCGACGACATTCCGACCGAAATTGATGACGCGCCGGACGACGTCGGAGAGATCGCGGATTACACAGAACTCATCGATATCGTGGACGACGGCAACGAAAAGGAAGAGCTCGAAGAAGTCGATCTGACCGAATCGGTTGATCCCGATGACCCCGAAACCGTCGACATCATCGAGGAGGTTGCTGAAGATGAAACGGAAGCGCCGCCGGACGAGCTTCCCCGAGAAATCGATGGCGGCAGCGGCAACGACGGACTCACCGATGAGTTCGGCGACACGGGAAGCGACAGCGCCCCCATCGAGGATGATGACGCGCCGGACGACATCGGAGAGATCGCGGATGACACAGAAATCGTCGATATCGTGGACGACGGCAATGAAACGGAAGATCTCGAAGAAGTCGATCTGACCGAATCGGTTGATCCCGATGATGGCGCCGACGTTAGTGATGCCATCGACGAAATTGAAGAAGGAGACATCGATGAAGTATCCGGAGAGCCTCCCAGCGGGATCGAAGACGGGGGCAATAGGAACGGCGAAGCCGTCCCCACCGGAGACGTCGATGAAGAAAAAGGGTCCGATGAGGAAGGGGGAGGACCGGGTATCGACGACATTGATAGTGAAGGTCACAGTGGATCGAATGTGGCAGGCCGTTTACTGGAAGAGGAAATCCCTGAAGAATTTGAAGTAACTGATAATGATAATCTCCGGCTTCTGGCTGAAACGTTCAACAACTCCCTGGCCGCAATGGACAAGTATTTCAATCAATATGTTTTCATTCCCGGCGGCGATTACACCATCGGTGCCTGCCGCCCCCGGTGGAATGAAAACGAGCAAGCGACAGTCTCTCTTTCTCCGTTTTATTTTGGAAAATTTCCCGTAACAAACGCCCTGTTTGAAGTTTTCGTGGAAAAAACAGGTTATACGACAACAGCTGAACGACTGGGCCACGGCACCGTTTACTACGGACGACGGCTTCATAAAGTCAGAAATGATTCGTCGGGACGGCTGGTGTATTCCGGCAATTCGGAACTGACGATCAAAGAAGTAAAAGGGGCGTGCTGGTATCAACCGTTCGGCCCGGGAAGCACGCTCCACAAGAAGAGAAACCATCCCGTCGTCCAGATCAGCATGGAAGACGCCATGGCCTTCGCCGCGTGGACGGGCAAGAGATTACCCACGGAAGAAGAGTGGGAAGCCGCCGCAAGGACTACACAAGGACATCTGTATCCCTGGGGAAACGAATGGGTGGCCGGCGCATGCAATATAGAGGAAAGCCTGATCGGCGACACGACATCAGTTGACCGGTATGGAGACTTCTCGAATAGCGTCGACATCACGGATTTGCTGGGCAACGTTATGGAATGGACGATGACCCGTTCCCAATACGTTTCTAAATCACAGGATTCCTCCGTCCTGTATGTCACCAAGGGCGGCAGTTTCATCTCAACGCAAGGCGTCAGCCTGCCCAGGCGATCTAAACTACAGGCTGAATCCCGCTCAAACATCCTCGGCTTCAGATGCGTCGCCGACTAACTGTTTCCTGTTCCAAGACTCCTCCGGCCCGGCCTTTTTCCGTCATCCCGTCGCAACGTCACCATGAGGATCGTGACAAGCAAGAGGGCGACGAAATTCAGCACCCACGCGTTTGCGTATGAACCGAAGGAATCGTAGATCACCCCCCCGATAATCGGGCCGAACATTCCTCCGAACCCCACCGTCAGGAATGTAAGCCAGCCATAGGCCGTTCCGAGAATGTAACGGCCGAATCGATCTGCCAGGAGTATGGGCATCATCGGCGCCAGTGACCCGTAACCGAAGCCGAACATCAAGGCGTAGAAAAAAAGCTGGTGCACCGTCGTGGTCTTCATCAGGATAAACATGCCCGCCGCCATGACGACAAAGCCCAGGCAGGCGGAATACTTGGGATCGGAGATGCGATCGCTGAACCATCCGAAAAAAAATCTTCCGAAGATACTGGCAATACCGATGGCTCCCACCGAGGATGCCGCGGCGATCTTATCGATCCCGTAACCGACCGCATGGTTTACCTGGTGTATAAAGGCCATCATCTCAGTCATAATAGCCATACCGAAACAGACGACAAGAATCCAGAATCGACGGTCCGCCAGGACCGGTTTCAGCGATACGGCGACGCTGTGGTCTTCCCGCGGCCCTCCCGGCAAATGTTCTCCCGCGGCGTCTCCATCAGGCCGCCACCCGTACGCTTCGGGATTCGTCTTCCCCATGAGAAGCTGTGGAAGCCCCACCCCGATCACCGCTATCAGCACACCGAAGGTAATAAATCCGCTTCGCCAGTCATAATAGTTGACGATATACCCTGCCAGCGGCGTCAACAGCATCGTCCCGAATCCGATGCCCATCGAGGC
>JAFGWZ010000130.1 GCA_016936905.1 Deltaproteobacteria bacterium
AAGACTGCGCCATCATGATGAATGCCATTGCTGGGCATGACCCGAAGGATTCAACATCGGTGCCCGCCGAGGCCCCCGACTACACCGAATTCCTGTCGAAGGGAATCGAGGGGTGGACCGTGGGCATTCCAAGGGAATACTTCATCGAGGGGATCGACGGGGAAGTACTCGATGCGGTGAATCGGGCTCGGGAGGTCGTCGAGAAGGCGGGGGCGAAAACGGTGGAGATTTCTCTTCCCCATTCGGAGTATTGCGTTGCCGTTTATTACGTCATCGCCCCGTCGGAGGCAAGTTCAAACCTTGCCCGGTATGACGGTGTCCGTTACGGGTTCAGGTCCCGGGAGGGGAAAGACCTCATGGAAATGTACAAGATGTCCCGCTCCGCAGGCTTCGGTGACGAGGTGAAGCGGAGGATCATGATCGGGACCCATTCCCTCTCGTCGGGATATTACGATGCCTACTACAAGAAGGCGTCGCAGGTCCGGGCGCTCCTCAGGCGTGATTTTGACGAGGCGTTTGCCACGTGCGATGCCATTCTTACTCCTGCGACGCCCACACCGGCGTTCGGTATCGGGGAAAAGATGGATGATCCTCTCCAGATGTATTTGTGCGATATCTTTACCATATCATGTAACCTTGCAGGGATACCAGGGATCTCGGTGCCTTGCGGCTATACCAAGAGCGGCCTTCCCATCGGAGTCCAGTTCATGACGAGCCATTTTGAAGAAGGCAAACTGCTGCAGATCGCCGCCGCCTACGAAGACAATGCAGCAATTGAGAGAAGGAGACCTGAGATATAATGGAATTCGAACCGGTTATCGGGCTTGAAGTCCACGCCCAGCTTTTGACGAATACGAAAATATTCTGTGGCTGTTCCACCAGATTCGGTGAAGCTCCCAACAGCAACACCTGCCCGGTCTGTTCGGGAATGCCGGGAGTGCTTCCCGTGCTGAACAGGAAGGTAGTTGAGTACACCATCAAGATGGGACTGGCGACGGGCTGTCGCATCAACAGGGTCAACACGTGGGCCCGGAAGAATTATTTCTACCCCGACCTGCCCAAGGGGTATCAGATAACCCAGTTTGCCGAACCGATCGCGGAACACGGATACGTGGATGTGGAGATCGACGGCAGTAAGAAGAGAATCGGGATCACCCGCATCCACATGGAAGAGGATGCCGGCAAATCGATACACGACGAACATCAGCCGGCAAGTTACATCGACCTCAACCGTGCGGGGGTCCCCCTGATTGAGATCGTCAGTGACCCGGACATCAGGAGCGCCGAAGAGGGGGTGGGGTACCTGAGGCGGCTTCATGAAATCCTGGTGTATCTCGACATCTGCGACGGCAACATGGAGGAAGGAAGCTTCCGTTGTGACGCGAATATATCGCTGAGGCCGAAAGGCCAGGAAAAATTCGGCATCAGGGCGGAATTGAAAAACATGAATTCGTTCAAGCATGTGCAGCGAGCCCTCGAATATGAGATCAAACGGCAGCAGTATATCCTGGAGAGCGGCGGCGTGGTCGTTCAGGAGACCCGTCTCTGGAATGATGCACAGGGTGTCACCCACCCCATGCGGGGGAAGGAGGAGGCCCACGATTATCGGTATTTCCCCGATCCTGACCTGGTGGCGATTCATATCTCTGACGAATGGATCGAAGGAATTCGGGAAACCCTGCCGGAGTTGCCGATGGAAAAGCGTGAGCGCTTTGTGGTCCAGTACGACATTCCGCTCTATGACGCCCAGGTGCTGACGGCAAGCCGTGCCCTCGCCGACTATTACGAAGAAGTGGCCGGAAAGAGCGGAAAGCCGAAGATTGCCAGCAACTGGGTAATGGGCGATGTACTCGGCCACCTCAGGGAAGACAAAAAAGACATCGAGGAAAGTCCCGTTTCCGCCGATTCTCTTGCCGCCATGATCCATCTTATTGAAGACGGCACGATCAGCGGGAAGATCGCCAAAGAAGTCTTTGAGGAGATGTGGAAGACGGGGAAAGAGCCAACGGTCATCGTGGAGGAAAAGGGGCTTGTACAGATTACCGACACGGGCGCCATCGAACAGGTTGTAGATGATATTCTGGAAGCCAATCAGGAGCAGGTGGAAGCGTACCGGCAGGGAAAGGAGAAGCTTTTCGGCTTCTTTGTCGGACAGGTCATGAAGGCAACCAGAGGCAAGGCAAATCCGAAACTGGTGAATGCCCTCCTGAACAGGAAGCTGTCGGCCCGTTGACGATTCATCGGAGCACGACTTGACAATGCTTGCCGGCGCGCGGTGTTTTCGTCATTCCCATGGCCGGCGGGAGACGGGTAACCCGGTAAAACGCTGACGGAACGGGCGCATTTTCAGGGGGTATCACCCCCTTTTTTTCTTTCGAGGGAACAGTCCGCCATGGCACGAACGATTTACTGGGATCATGATTCGGTCGTCCTGATAGACCAGAACAAACTTCCGATGGAGGAAACCTACCGGATATGCCGCCACTATAAGGAGGTCATCGCTGCGATTAACGACCTCACCATCCGTGGCGCTCCGGCAATCGGTGTTGCCGCCGCGATGGGGATTGCTCTCGGGATGAGCGGCTTTTCAGCGGATACTCCTCAAGAGCTTACGGAACTGTTCAACGGGATGTGCGCCGAATTTTCCCGTACCCGTCCGACGGCGGTGAACCTCTTCTGGGCCATCGAGAGGATGACGAGGTGCTTTCATGACGTTCTTCCCCGGGGAGCGGACCATGTAAAAAAAGCGCTGATAGAGGAATCGGTTCGCATCGGTGAGGAGGATATCGCCATTAACCGGAGGATCGGCATCCATGGGCGGTCCCTGATCAAAGACGGCGACGGTATTCTCACCCACTGTAACGCCGGCGCCCTCGCCACGGCGGGGTACGGAACGGCGCTGGGCGTCATACGGGCAGCCCGGGATCAGGGGAAGCGTATTCATGTATACGTCGACGAAACCCGGCCGGTTCTCCAGGGTGCGAGGCTGACCTCCTGGGAAATGATGAATGAAGCAATACCGGCTACGCTCATAACGGATAACATGGCGGGATTCGTCATGAAGCAGGGAAAGATCGACCTTGTCATCGTGGGGGCCGACCGTATCTCAGCCAACGGGGACGCAGCGAACAAGATCGGGACCTATTCCCTGTCGGTGCTTGCCGGGGCCCACGGGATCCCCTTTTATATCGCGGCGCCGCTCTCGACGGTCGATCTGAAAGTCCCGGA